>JBQGDD010000017.1:0-8618 GCA_052038845.1 Dyadobacter sp.
TGCAAATTTCTAACCTTGACCTTAACGGAGACAACCAGGTTGATTATTTAAGGGTTATTGAAGTTACCGAAAATAACGTGCACCTCATAATACTGCAGGCAGTTTTAGGTGTAGATACATACCAGGACGTAGCAACTATTGAGGTAGAAAGGGACAGGAGAAATAATGTACAGGTTCAGGTTGTTGGTAACAGTTTTATATATGGTCCTAATTACATATACGAGCCTGTTTATTCGGTAAGGCCACCTTTATTTAATGTATTCTGGATGAGCAGCTATCGTCCGTACTACTCACCTTGGTATTGGGGCTATTACCCTGTATATTACAGCTATTGGGCACCGCATCCTGTGTACAGGTACAGAAATCATGTTCATGTATATGTAAACCCAAGAAACAATTACCACTACACTACCAGCAGGAGGAGTACAAGGGCAGTAGCGATGCACAATACCCGTAGGGCTACTGCATATGAAAGGCAAAATCCTAACAACTCCTTTACAAGAAGGACAGAGCAAAATAACAGGTATGCGCTTGAACAAAGCAGGGGTACTGTAAGAAACAACACTGTTGGTGGTGGCAGGAGCAGTCTTACAAATGCAAGCCGCTCTACCCCAACAAATATTAACAGAAATAATAATGTAAATACTCCAACAAGAAACAATAATGCAACACCTGCAAATAGCAGTAATACCGTTCCGGCAAGGAGCAATACTGTAACACCGGCAAGAAGCAATACCACGCCAGCGAGGAGCAATAATGCAGCACCTGCCCGCAGTAACAGTACAAATACACCAACAAGGAGTAATAATGTTGCACCAATAAATAACAATACAGCTCCGGCAAGAAGCAATAATGTGGCACCTGCACGCAGTAACAGTACACCTACACCTGCAAGGAGTACAACTATACAGCGAAACAGCAGCAGTACGCCAGCTGTAAGGACTGCCCCGGCAAGAAGTAACAATGCCGTAAGATCGACACCCGCTCCGCAAAGGCAAAGTGCGCCAAGCAGGCCGGCAGGTAACTCAAACAGAAATTCAAGAGGTTAGTTAATAAATGTTTAGTTTAAGTTAGTTAGAGAAACACCGCCAAAAAGCGGTGTTTTCTTTTTATTATACAATACGCTTTGTATTTATGGCTTCAACCCACTCTTCTTTTCCGCATACAGAGCACGTTGCGGCAGTAGGTTTTAGTTGCTGCACATTTGCGCAAAAGGTACAGGCATATATACCCGATTTTGGTATAACATTACTCTTAAGGTTAAATTGCTGCGGACGCAAAGGCAAACCGTATTTTATATCTTTTTCCTCATAAAAAAATACGCTTATAGCTCCGTTGGTTTCTATATAGGCATTTTTTACCTGCCCTAAATGTTCTATAGAACGAAGCCGCAGTTCGGCAAAAAATTCATCCTGCGCCAGGTCTTCTTTTTCAAAACTGTGAAGGGAGAACTGCCCGTCTTCAATAATACACTGAATTTTTCCTTCTATAAAATTCTCAAACCGTTTGCTTTTACCCAACAGCCAGGTAACAGTCCTGTACATAAGCAGTACAACTATAAACACGGTAATTGCAGGCAGCAATCCTACATCATCATAAAACATAGGGTCGCCCGCCGCAGAGCCTAGCGAAATTATAATTACAACTTCAAATATTGATAGCTGCTTTACCCCTCTCTTGCCTGTAAATTTTAAGGTAAGCAATACTACTATAAACATAATTATAGTCCTGAATATAACCTCGGCTATAAACTTTAAAGGAAGTTCGCTAAACAGCAGCCTGTCCAATTCAAATATATCCTGCATTTGTATCCTTAATAATATACTATTAAAAGTACTACATATTCCTTTTTTACTTAACAAACATTAGCACAACTTTAGTACTGTATTAAAAACAGTTGCAGAATACTTACTGTAATTTTATGGTAGTAATTTAATAACCAAATAAATATAAAAATTATGAGCAAGAAAGTAGCCATACTGGCAACCAACGGTTTTGAAGAGAGTGAATTGAAATCACCAAAAGAATATTTAGAAGAGCAAGGCTGGACAGCTCACATTGTGAGCCTTAAAAGCGGAAGTATAAAAGGATGGGCAGACGGTAACTGGAGTGGTGAGTATAACGTAGATAAAACTTTAGATGAAGTATCTTCTGCTGATTATCATGCACTGGTATTACCGGGAGGTGTTATTAACCCTGACCTTTTAAGGAGAGAAGATAGTGCTGTAAAATTTGTTAAGTCGTTTTTTGCAGAAAAAAAACCTGTAGCGGCTATTTGCCATGGGCCTCAGATACTGATTGATGCAGAGGTTGTGGAAGGAAGAAAACTGACATCTTTTTTCTCTGTAAAAAAAGACCTTATAAACGCAGGCGCTGCCTGGGTAGATGAAGAAGTTGTGGTTGATAACGGACTTGTTACAAGCCGTACACCTGATGATTTACCTGCATTCAATAAAAAGATGGTTGAGGAAATTAAGGAAGGAAAACATGAGTTACAGCATGCCTAATAATTGAAGCAGGTAACCAATTAATGAAAACCTTTTGTTACAGTAACAAAAGGTTTTTTTATATTTAACCTTTAATATAATTTTTATGAAAAAGCACCTGTTACTATTCACTATACTCATTATGGCATTAAAAACTACAGCACAGCTTAAACCAGTACCTTATATGGATGGCAGCCAAAAGCTGAATGGCTTTGCAGCACTACCACAAAAGCCTGCTAAAGATAATCCAGGAATTTTACTACTTCCTGCCTTGAAATGTATAAGCAGCCACTCTAAAGAAATTGCAGATAAGCTCGCGATAATGGGCTACTACACATTTATAGCAGACATATATGGCGAGGGCAACTATCCTAAAGATACCAAAGAGGCAGGTGCGCAGTCCGGCTATTACAAAAAGAACTACAAGGAGTATCAAAAAAGAATATCGCTTGCACTACAGGAGCTTATTAAAGCGGGAGCAAATAAAGATAAAATAGTAATAATTGGCTATTGCTTCGGCGGCACGGGAGCATTGGAGGCGACAAGAGCCGGACTTAATGTGCAGGGAGTAGTATCTTTTCATGGAGGGCTGGGTAAAAGCCCGGAAAGAAGTAATAATGCCATTACAACTAAAGTTTTGGTACTGCACGGAGCTGAAGACCCTCACGTTTCCAAAAAAGATATAGAATCTTTTGAAAAAGAAATGCGCGATGGGAATGCCGACTGGCAGATGATATATTATGCAAATGCTGTACACGCATTTACAGAAAAAGAAGCAGGTAATGACCCTACCAAAGGCGCTGCTTACGATGAAAAAGCAGACAGAAGAAGCTGGGAACATTTTTTATTGTTTTTAAAGGACACCGGATTAAATCAATAATTTTGTCCCTTGCTGATAATGCCAAACATAATGTTTGGCTCTTTTATTTAATATTAATTCCTACTTTTATCACATTAATTATTGTAAAATGGGACACCATCACCTTCGCGAGGATAATGAATGCGAAAATTGCGGTTATACTGTAGATATAGCATATTGTTCGCGCTGTGGTCAAAAAAACACAGAAACAAGACAGTCATTCAGCTATTTATTTACTCATTTCATTGAAGACTTTACGCATTATGACGGTGCATTTTGGAAAACTATCAAGTACCTGCTTTTTCGACCGGGCAGGCTTACAATAGAGTATCTGCAGGGGTATCGTCAAAGGTATGTTCCGCCTGTAAAATTATATATATTCATAAGTTTTGCCTGCTTTTTATTACTAAAGCTGTTTTCATTAACGATTGATGAGCCGACAGTAAGTGTAAAGGTAAAGCACAACACTACTGAAGAATTCTCGGTTAATTTTGATGGTATAAAATATACCAGTGCAGCGCAACTTGACTCTATACAAAATACACTGCCAAAATCAGAAAAAATGCACTTTGCTAATTATTGGATAATTAAAAAGCGTCTTGAAAAGGGTAAAGATGTAGGTAATATTGATGCTGATAATCCATTACTTATACAAGAGCTGATAAATCTTTTGCCAAAAGCTTTATTTTTTTATATGCCACTGTTCGCTTTTTGGCTATGGCTCTTTCATGGCAAGAGGCGCTGGTATTTTTTTGATCACGGTATATTTACACTCCACTATTTTTCATTTCTTCTTCTGCTATATACAATTGAAATTATAACTGAGCTTTTTTTAAGCTCAGTTATACCTGATGAAAATATGGTTATCATATCAGTAATAATGGGCTTTACTATAACAGCATACGCTTTCTTTTACTTTTTTAGGGCACACAGGAGGATGTATGGTGAATCAAAATTTATCTCACGATTAAAAAGCCTGTTACTTTTTTTTATTAATCTTTTCTGCATATCAATTGTACTTTTAGCTATATTTTTATATATTTCTTTTATTATTTAATTTATCGTACATGAACAAAATAACCATAGCCGCTTTTTCTCTTTTTTTAGTAGCATGCAGTACTACTAAAACAGAAAAGAATAAAGATTATGCTAAAGCAGATGTTGCAAAGTATATGAATACCATTACAGCTGATGACCTTAAAAAACACCTGTATATAGTAGCATCTGATGAAATGGAGGGCAGGGATACGGGAGAGCCGGGGCAAAAAAAAGCCGGGCAATATCTAATCAGCCAGTATAAAAACAACAATATATCATACCCTACCGGAGCAGACAGTTTTTACCAGGCAGTACCTTCAGAATTTATGGTACGCCCATTCAGCCCCAAATTAAACGATTCTGAAAACATATGGGCATTTATTGAAGGGACAGAGAAGCCTGAGGAAATATTAGTTATATCTGCACATTATGACCATGTAGGCATGAAAAATGGCGAAGTGTATAACGGTGCTGATGATGACGGATCGGGTACAGTGGCACTGTTAGAAATTGCGCAGGCTTTTATGGCAGCCAAAAAAGATGGCTATGGCCCTAAACGCTCCATATTATTTTTACACGTAACGGGAGAAGAGCACGGATTGCATGGCTCTCGCTATTATTCTGAAAATCCGCTTTTCCCTCTTGAAAATACTATTGCCGACCTCAATATTGATATGATTGGGCGCAGGGATAAAGAGCATAAAAATAATGGTAATTATGTATATGTTATAGGTTCTGACAGGCTTAGTACCGATTTGCATAATATTAATGAGGAAGCTAATGCCAAGTATGTAAATTTAGACCTTGATTATACATTTAATGACAGAAATGACCCTAACAGGTTCTACTTTAGGTCTGACCATTACAATTTTGCAAAGAAGGGAATACCTATAATATTTTATTTTAATGGCGTACATGAAGATTATCACCTCCCTACAGATACCCCGGATAAAATTGAATATGATTTACTGCAAAAACGTACCCAACTTGCATTTGTAACTGCCTGGGAACTTGCTAACCGTGAAAATAGACCTGTGGTTGATAAAGACGGGAAGTAATAATAGGAAATGATAGCAGCATAAAAAAACCGGATTTTAAAATCCGGTTTTTTTATGCTTATTTTTTCTTGAAAAATTATTGGAAACAAACAATACAAGGTTGCCCTGATTTTTACTCCTAAAAAATTCCCAGTTAATTATAATACCAACAATACATATTGCCATTAATGTTACTAACAGCGATACATAAATTATATCATTAAAAGAATCTATATAAGAAACTTTAATTACAAAAAAATACAGCGATACAAAAAATACTATAACAGATAGTACAAGTGAAAATAACTTCATGTCCCTTTACTTTTAGCAGAAAATAAGTAATTGTAGTTTTAATTCAAAGAGGGCACTTGTATAAATTATTGTTGCTATGCCGCCATCATTCATTACAAGTATAAAACCTGCAAATCTCCTTCATTATCGGCACAAAGATAAAAATTTAGGTTTACATTAACAATTGTTGACGATATTTAATAAAAAAGTTTTACAAGCCGTTCATAAGTCCTTCAATATCATCATAAACTTCCGGTCTGCCACTTATTCTATATCTGAAACTAGAATTAATTTCGCCATCTAAAAATTCTTTAAAAAAAGCTATATCAGCCACCATGCCATCATAAGAATTTTCATCTGCCGAATGGAATATTAATTCTTTTTCGCAAACGCCATCTGCAAAAAAACCAAATTCATTTTTTTCAAAAGTTTTAATAATGCCTTCTAAAAAAAAGTCTTTGCTTTCTATATTTTTATAAATATCTATATCAAGCACAATGTAGTGGTTTTTATACTCAGCTTTTATACTATGTTCGTTTTCTTTAAACTTAAATCCTCCTTCGTTTTTAAAAAAGTTTTTAAAACCTTTAAATATATTTTTAATCTCTTCCCTTTTAAGTTCTTTGAGTTTAAAAATATACCTGTGCAGATAAGACTCGTACTCAGCCTTTATATCAATTTTATTCTTCAGTTTTACAAGATCCATAGTGCATATTTAAAGTTATAGTTCAGCAACTTTGGGGCTGTAAAAGTTTACATAAAAAAAGTTATTGGGATCTATGCTTTTTTCAGTTAATGCAGCCTTAACAGATTCTACTTTCCCTTCGTCTAATTCATCATCCTCGTTAATGTTGAGGAAATCTAAAAACTCTTGAAGGTTTTCAAATTTAAAACTAAGCTTTGTATTAAGGGAATATTCTGTTATGCTGAACTGGGCAGTACTTAGTGTAACGCCTGCTTGTTTAAAGGCGTCAAGTATAGTTATAAAATTTTCCTTCATGGCTGTATTTTTTACTAAATATAGCCAATTTTTATTTATGCAACAACGTTTCTATAGTAATTTTCATTGCAGCAATTGTTTCCTTCTGTGCCTCAATTGTTTTAAGCAGTGCTTCCTTTTCAGACTCGTACTGTGGTGTCTGTGGCTCGGAAATTTTGGGTAATCCCTGAGAGCTTGTGTAGCCTTTATATTTTAAATAAAGATCCTGAGATATAAGTTCATCCAGCGTAATATTATACTCTTCGCATATTTTTTGCATTATCTCTATCTTAGGGTAAGATATACCCCTAACATAGGTGCCTACTACGCTTTTTTTAAGCCCAAACTTAGCGCCAAACTCATCCTGTGACAAAAAATTATTGTCGCACAAATATTTGATATTTAACCCTATATAGTTTTTCATTAGAAAATAAAGATTATATTTGCATACATATAATTGTTTTTACAATTTAATTTCGTAGCTTTATCTTTATAAATATAAAGAAAATTTTGTCGAAAAAATAAATATTATGAAATTAAGCGACTTTTTAAAAGAAAGGAATACAAAAATTATAAAAAGGTATAGTGAACTGAAGGGGAGAAAGATGGTGAGTATTGATGCGAAAAAGATTATAAGCCGGGAATTTGGCATTTCTCACTCTACAATAGATCAGGTAATATATAACAAAAACTATTCTAACAGCCCGCACAAATAATGCCGTTAAGGTATAAACGCAAAAAAAGCTCCGGGCACTACTACGAAGCTTTTTTCAAAATAGAGTAATAGCATACCTGCTGTTACATCTTGTCATCCTGTATAATCTGAACCTTACCAAGAGGTACATCGCCAGAGGTGTCTTTTACTAAAAGTACACCAAGTATATTTACAGGAATATCTATAGCATCACCGGAATGTTTTATTTCCTGTATTAAATTATCATAGTCTATAGGGTTTAAAACTATAGAGTCTCCCTTATCCAGTTTTTTTGCAAAAAGGTAGTCCCTTATTGCAGTTACTGTTATTTCTTTTCCTATAAGCACAAATTCTGACATCAGATAATTTTTATAATGCTAAGATAATTCGTCACTAACAGAAAAATGAAAAGGTTTTGTTAATTTATATTATCAGGTAGATATTTTATACGGAAAGAGTAAATGTAATACTGCGGAAAGACCTCTTATATAGTAAAAGTCGGGGCCAATTTAGGGCAATACCAATAACGCAAATCATCATTAATATAATTTGGATACTTTTATAAATATAGTCGCCAAACTCATTGAAATTGGTAATATCAGTTATAAAACTGATTGCTGTTATAAGTAAAAGAATAAACGAAATTATAAATGTGGTAATTTTCATAGCTGTGCTTTTTAAAGTTATTAAATTGTAGCACAGAGTCAGAGTTTGCTATCTCATTATCATAAAAATTTATTTATGACACTGCCTAAATCGGCAATCGGTCTTCAAGACCGTTTTAATTGGGTGCAAGGTACAACAAAATATCTGAAATACAGTATTTTACATATTAATTTATTAATTCAGCTTAAAGTGGTAATATCTACTGCATTACTACTTAAATACACCTGCATTACATAAATATTCTAATCACTTTTAAATACCTATCTTTGCACAAAATAACTGCAATGACTACATTTCAAGATCTCGACCTGCCTAAATCTGTACAAAAAGCATTGAATGAACTGGGGTTTTTACACCCCACTCCTATTCAGGTAAAATCGATGCCGGTAATATTATCAGGGCGGGACATGATGGGTATTGCACAAACAGGTACAGGTAAAACATTTGCTTACCTGTTACCAATATTAAAGCAATGGAAGTTTGCCAAGACCGAAACTCCAAGGGTTGTAATTGTTGTGCCTACACGCGAACTGGTAGTACAGGTAGCTGAAGAGGTTGAAAAACTTAC
>JBQGDD010000018.1:0-4577 GCA_052038845.1 Dyadobacter sp.
TACGATAAAGAATAATTTATATTTGAATATTAAAAACACAACTGATGAGTAAAGGACCTATTAGCCAGTTTATTGAAAAACACTACCTGCACTTTAATGCAGCAGCATTGGTAGATGCCGCTAAAGCATATGAAAAGCAATTGGAGGATGGTGCTAAAATGATGGTAACACTTGCAGGAGCTATGAGTACAGCAGAACTCGGGAAAAGTTTTGCAGAAATGATACGCCGTGACAAGGTACAGATCATTTCATGTACTGGAGCTAATCTGGAAGAGGATATTATGAACCTTGTTGCACACTCTCATTATGAGAGAGTACCCAACTACAGGGATTTAACCCCGCAGGAAGAATGGGATTTACTGGAAAGGGGACTTAACCGTGTTACAGATACCTGTATCCCGGAGCATGAGGCTTTCCGCCGCCTGCAAAAGCACATCCATAAAATATGGAAAGATGCTGAGGATAATGGAGAGCGTTATTTTCCGCATGAGTTTATGTACAAAATGCTTTTATCAGGTGTGCTTGAGGAATATTATGAAATAGACCTTAAAGATAGCTGGATGTATGCTGCCGCAGAAAAAAACCTGCCAATTGTAGTACCGGGGTGGGAAGACAGTACCATGGGTAATATATTCGCATCTTATGTAATTAAGGGTGAATTAAAAGCCTCTACAATGAAATCGGGTATTGAGTATATGGCTTTTCTTGCAGACTGGTATACAAAAAACAGCAGTGATGGTGTAGGCTTTTTCCAGATTGGTGGCGGTATTGCGGGAGATTTCCCTATATGTGTAGTACCTATGCTGTATCAGGATATGGAAATGCATGATGTACCTTTTTGGAGCTACTTCTGCCAGATATCAGATTCTACAACCAGTTACGGTTCTTATTCAGGTGCAGTACCTAATGAGAAGATAACATGGGGAAAACTTGATATTACAACACCAAAATTTATAATAGAATCTGATGCAACTATTGTTGCGCCGCTTATATTTGCTTACTTATTAGATTTATAACAGACAATGAAAAGAGTTATAGTTGACTACGCAAAACTAACTAATGAAATTTTAACCCTACTGGTTGAAAGATTTCCTGAAGGGTATGATGATTCTCATATCGTTCGATTTAAAAATGCTAAAAATGAAACCATTGAAGCAGTTGAAGTACGTACAGAAGATACTATTTATCTTGTAAAAGTTAGTACTAAACTTGCAGACAGGATTGAAAATTTTGATGATGAAGATATTGCTGATGAACCGGCAGATGATCTTGATGCATTAAAAGATCTTGAAATTGCTGATGAACCTGATGATAATGAGGAAGACGAAGATTAATTTTTGAAAGATATTTTTACTAAAGAACTCTTAACGGAGTTCTTTTTTTATTAATAACAGTTGTACTTTTATACAAACATATTTTTATGAAAGCTGCAACGATAACACTATTATCAGGATTACTGTCAGTAATTGCCTGTAAAGATAATACAGAAGAGAAAACAACTACATTACCACAGGAAGCTCCCGTTGAAAATGTGGCAGATGCGGTGAATAACAATGATAAAATGTGCTTTTTAAAGGTTGTAGAGGGTAATGATAAAAATAGAGTGATACGCGACAGCATCATTTTTGAAATGGAGCGAAAAGGCGACAGTATTTATGGTATCTTCGACTGGAAACCTTATGAGAAAGATACAAAGATAAGTACTTACAGAGGCACTGTAAAGGGTAAAACAGGAACCGCTATAGCCCATTATAAAGCCGAGGGTATGGAGTATGATGAAGAACTTGTTTTTACACTGGGCGAAGACCAGGTATCAGTAATTTATGGCGAAATGACAGAAGGCAATGACGGTATTTGGCGGTATAAAAATAAAGAAGCATCATCTGTACAGGTACTTAATAAAGTAGATTGTAAAAACTAAAAAAGCCCAAACGGGCTTTTTTAGTTTAAAGATAACGCTCTTTAAATATTTTTATATGATGGTTTTGATGCCCTATAATCAAAAAACCAAAAGCACGTACGGAAACAGTATGCCCTGATGCAATTCCTTTTTTCATAAAGTCTTCTGCACTGAATGATTTAAACAGAAAGATATTACCATGCCTGAGAGCAGAAAGTTCTGTAAGTAAGTCTTTAATAGTCCTTTTATCGGCACAGGCAGCGTTGGCATAGCTGTTCTCATCAAAACCTGGCAGCTCAGTGGTATCGTTTCTAGAAAACCGGAGCGCACGATAGCTGAATACCCTTTCGCAGTCTATAACGTGCTGAATAATATCCTTAATAGCCCATTTACCCTCTGCATAACGATAGTCATGTTTTGCCATTGGAATATCCTGTACAAATTTTATAAAATTATGCAGGCTTATTTCTAACTCTTCAGTCAGTGTATATTCATCGCTAACACCTGCAATGTAAGATGCCTGATACGGGGCATATTCTGTAGTGTCTAAATCAGTTATTTTCATTTCTATGCTGAATTCCTGCTTGCATTAATATTACCAAATAACGACCTTGTTACTATTTTTTCATACACTTCGAGCAACTCGTCATTTTCGTCACCATTTTTCATTTTCCTTATTTTATCAAGTGCATATTGCTGTATTGTGAGTAAAGGTACTACAATCTGTTCCCTTATTTTTATAGATGCCTTTCCGTCAGGATAATTTTCCATTAACTCACTGTAACCTGATATTTTAAGCAGCAACCTTTTGGTTTCTAAAAACTCATCATAAATAATCTGCCAAAACTCTCCAAACTCTTTATCCTCTTTCATATAAGCTGTTAGCGGAAAGAATGATTTGGTTAATGACATCATACTATTTTCCATAAGTGTCCTGAAAAACAAAGAGCCTTCGTACAGGTCTTTTACCTCTTCCCATTTACCTTCTTTTTCATATTGTGCCAATGCATACCCAACACCAAAAAAACCGGGTACGTTTTGTTTTAACTGGCTCCATGAACCTACAAACGGTATAGCTCTTAATTCACTAAAATCAAGTTCAGCAGATTTACTCCTTTTAGAAGGGCGGCTGCCAATATTGGTTTTTGCATAATAATTAAGCGTGCTCATCTTTTCCAGATAAGGTATGAACTTAGGGTGATTTTTAAAATCAGTATATTTTTTATAGCTAAGTTTGGCAAGGCTGTTTAGTACCTCCCGCTGCTCTTTATCAAGCTGTTTTTTATCTTTATTAAATACTCCGTTAGTAATGCCAGCGCTCAGCATATTTTCTAAATTAAACCTACTGGATTCAGCCGTACCAAAATTAGAGCTGATGGTTTGCCCCTGTATGGTTATCTGTATCTCGTTATTTTCTATAGTAGGCCCCATAGAGGCGTAGAATTTATGGGTTT
This sequence comes from Dyadobacter sp., assembly GCA_052038845.1. Classification (GTDB taxonomy): domain Bacteria; phylum Bacteroidota; class Bacteroidia; order Flavobacteriales; family Flavobacteriaceae; genus Flavobacterium. Next base: position 3,355 of record JBQGDD010000018.1, read on the forward strand.
TACCCCCTCCCCTTGCCGGTGGTCCGCCACGACCGTCAAAAAATATTACTTTGATGCCATATTCACGTGCCATAAGGGTAAGGTTTTCTTTGGCTTTATATATACTCCAGTTCGCCATAAGGTAACCACCATCTTTAGTACCGTCAGAAAAACCGAGCATTATAGTTTGCCTGTTCCCCCTGCTCTTAAGGTGTTGGGCATATTTTTCATTTTCATAAAGCGACTTCATTATAAGGTGCGCATCTTCAAGATCATCTACCGTTTCAAAGAGTGGGATTACATCAACAGAAGGTTTTTCCCAACCCAGCAAGCCAAAAAGCGAGAGTATTTCCAATACGTTATGGGCACTTTCGTTATTACTGATAATGTAGCGGTTTGCCCCTTTCTCCCCATTTCTTTGCTGAATGGTTTTCATGGCAAGTATAGACTCAAGGGTAAGTTTAGTATTTTCATCATCAAACATTTCGGGTTCTATACTACCTTTAATAGATGCCAACACGTCAAGTTTTTCTTTTTCTTTAAGATTGCTGTAATTTTTAAGGGAACTGTTTGACGAGGCTAACTGATCTATTACATTTTTAAATACCTGGTCGTGTATTTTACTGTTTTGCCTTATATCCAGCGTAGCAAAGTAAAAACCAAAAAGCATAGTTCTGTTAATTAGCCCGTTGATGTCATCAAGATATAATGACTGGTGCTTTTCTGTAATAATAGCCTTTATTTCATTAAGTCTGTCCTGTAGCTCCTGCAGCGTAATAAATATCTCCCCTTCAGAATAAAATACTGAACGATAAAGTTTTTGCTCTATGTCGGTAATTTTATCGTCAATACCTGTAAAGGTCAGTTTTCTCTTTAATTTTCTTATATCATTATAATAGCATTTAAGTACAGATGTACGAAGCCTTGCTGCTACCTTTAAGGTAATTTCTGTAGTTACAAAAGGGTTACCATCCCTGTCGCCCCCGGGCCAAAAGCCTAATGCCAGTGCGGGATTTTTTACCTCTTTATTTTTATAAAGCGTGTCCTGAATGTATGATGTAATATCTCCGGCTGCATTATAAAACACATTTTCCAAATACCATATAAGGCTTACCGCCTCATCATAGGGCGTTGGCTTTTCCTTTTTTATAAAAGGAGTTTTACCTAACTGCGCCAGTAATGATTTGATATCAGCAAGATTATTTTGTTTAATAGCTATAGTTAGGTCGGTTATAATACCCAGT
>JBQGDD010000019.1:0-8457 GCA_052038845.1 Dyadobacter sp.
AAAACATTTAATTATACGAATTAATAAGTATGAAAAAAATATCATTAGCACTGCTGCTATGCACTGCGTTAGGTTCGGCTCAGGTAAAAAAAGGCAAGCTGGTATGGGAAGAAAACTTTGACGGTAAAACGTTAAATGAAAAAGTATGGAATTACGAGCTTGGCGATGGCTGCCCTAACATTTGCGGCTGGGGTAATAACGAGCGCCAGGTATATACTAAAACCAACCATAAGGTAGAAAACGGTATGCTTACCATTACTGCCAAAAAGGAAGGCGATAAATATACTTCTACGCGTATTACAACTGCCGGGAAAAAAGAGTTTAAATATGGCTATATTGAAACAAGGGCTAAAATACCCGTTGGTCAGGGTATATGGCCAGCCTTTTGGATGTTAGGCTCTAATATTAAGCAGGTAGGATGGCCTATGGCCGGTGAAATTGATATTTTAGAGTACGTGGGCAAAGAGCCGGGTATGATATTTACTTCGCTGCATACAAAAGACAGCCATGGAGAAACCATCAATACCAAAAAGACAAAATTTGAGAACATTGAAGAAGGTTTCCATACGTATGCTATCAACTGGACAAAAGACAAAATTGAGTTTTTTGTAGATGATAAACCAGTATATACTTTTAATCCTGAAGACAGGAGTGCTGAAGTATGGCCTTTTAACCAGCCGTTTTATTTTATACTTAACGTAGCTGTTGGCGGAAACTTTGGCGGCCCGGAAGTAGATGACAGCATATTACCACAGGAATTTATAATAGATTACGTTAGAGTGTATTCTAATTAATTTTTTTGTTCAAGTTAGTTTAGCGAAAAGGATGCCTTTGCGGGCATCCTTTTTAATTTTAAGCAGATTAATACTTCTTTAAAGTATTAAGAATATTACTTATCTTCTTTATCGCTGCCTTCTACCTTTACAATCTTGTTATAAACACCCAATAGTAAAAATGGGGCTGCCCACTGCCCTACAAATAATGCGGTCTTACCGTTACCTGCAATTTTCAGTCCTGCTGATACTGCCATTGAGCCTAAAGCAGCCCATAAAAATACATCTGATGGAAGTTTAGCCGTTTGTTTTTCAATCCCTTTTGCTACTTTACCTTCTGTCTGGTCGTTGTCTTTAAATGCCATAATTATTGTTTTTTAGTTATAGCATAAAGGTAGTTAACCTCTAAATGAACAAATTGTATCGTTACGTTAATAATCCCTATTACAAAGTTAATAATTAGAGCATTATAGAGCATACGTTACAAAGAAAATCCCTACATATATTCAATAAAGCTTTATGTTTAGGGGGATTATCAATTTTAATGAGGCAATTTATCCTTAAGTAATCCGTAAAGATAAGTTCCTGCTAAGGCCCCTAAAAGCACTACTCCTATTCCCCAAAAACCTGCTCCCAGTAAAATAAATATTGGTCCCGGGCATGTACCTACAAGCCCCCAGCCGAGACCAAAAATAGTGCCTCCAATAAAATAGTTTTTAAAGCCTTTATCTTTATCGGGTACATTTATAGGCTCTCCTGTAATGTCTTTTACATTATTTCTTTTAAAAATCTGTATCCCTATCACTCCTGTAACTACAGCCGTCATTATAATACCGAACATGTGGAATGACTGAAAATGGAACATTTCATATATCCTGTACCACGATACAGCTTCAGATTTGGTTAACACTATACCAAATACTAATCCTACTACTAAATATTTTATAAACTTCATCTTTATTTCTTAATTAAAAAGTAACGGCAATAACAGCCATGACATTATTAAACCTCCTATAAAAAAGCCCATTACCGCTATTAATGATGGTAACTGTAAATTGCTAAGTCCTGTAATTGCGTGCCCGGATGTACACCCACCAGCATAGCGGGCTCCAAAACCTACTAATATGCCCCCTATTATTAAAATACCCAGTACCATAGGCGATTGTAATGCCTCTGCACTTACCAGTGCATCGGGTAGCAGTTTGCCCTGCGGAGCGTCAATATTCATCTGTTGCAGTTCGGTTACTGTTTGTGGGTTCAGGTTTACGCCGCTGCCATCACTAAGATAAGTAGTAGCTATCCATCCGCCCATCATGGCACCAAGTACCACTACAAGGTTCCATCGTTGTGCTTTCCAGTCAAACCTGAAAAAAGAGGATGATTTTCCTGCCCCCATCACTGTACACAGAGTGCGCAGGTTAGACGACATACCAAATGTTTTCCCAAAATAAATTAGCAGCAACATTACTGCGCCTATCAGCAATCCTGATATATACCAGGGCCATGTACCATAAAAGCTATACATACGTTATAATTTTTTACAAAAGTAACAATTAACCCTTAGTAAAGTAAATTATAATATATTAGGTTTTATAAACCCTTAAAGAAATTGCATACAACAAAAAATATCTGTTAACTTTGACTTATATTCTATTTTTATGAAAAAGCACTTAATTTTTTTTTCTCTGATAGCAGTACTAACAACATCATGTATCAGTACGCGACTGACAATAAAAAACATTGACGATAAAGCTCCTATACCTTCACTGTCTGAAGATAAAACGTTTATACTAACTAAGGTAAGTACAGACTCTAAGTATGGGTACGATCAGGATTATCCTGTTAACCTTGGGTTTATGCGTTTTGAAATTGTTGACGTTAACATTAAGCGATACTTTGGCGCCCTTACAGGCCCGCAGGGACAGGAAATAAGCTATGAAAAAACAGATACCTGCTGCCCCTTCCCTTCTAAAAGAAATGCTATGGGGGCAGGATTGTTGGATATTTATGAAGTAACATGGGATGGGCTTAAAGAACCTAAACGCATTTATATAAACCTATACGAAAAAGGTGAAATTATTGCTCCAATGGGCTTTGGCATTAAAGGAGCAGAATAGCTTAATGCCAAAAGCATAGGCGTTTTTATTTATCTTTGCAACTCAATTTAAATTACAGTAATGAATTTACAGGACATACCCCAAATAAAACATACAGACAGCGGTAACTTTTTTCTTTTGGCAGGCCCATGCGCTATTGAAGGAGAAGAAATGGCACTACGCATTGCCGAAAAGATAGTTTCGGTTACAGATAAATTACAGATACCCTATGTATTTAAAGGTTCTTTTAAAAAGGCTAATCGCTCACGTATAGACAGCTTTACAGGAATAGGCGATGAAAAAGCCCTTAAAATTCTGGAAAAAGTATCTAAAACATTTGGTGTGCCTACAGTTACTGACATTCATACCAATGAAGATGCTGTTATGGCTGCAGCGTATGTAGATATTTTACAGATTCCTGCTTTTTTGGTACGCCAAACAGATTTAGTAGTAGCGGCTGCTGAGACAGGAAAAACAGTAAACCTTAAAAAAGGACAGTTTATGAGTCCTGAAAGTATGAGGCACGCTGTACAAAAAGTTTTAGACTGTAATAATGATAAAGTTATGGCTACGGACAGGGGCACTATGTTTGGCTACCAGGATATGATTGTAGATTACAGAGGCATACCCACCATGCAGCAATTTGCCACTACTGTGCTTGATGTTACCCACTCACTACAACAGCCTAACCAAACTATTGGTGTAACAGGCGGCAGGCCTGATATGATTGAAACCATAGCTAAAGCCGGGATTGCAGTAGGCGTAGATGGAATTTTTATAGAAACCCACTTTGACCCTGCTAATGCAAAAAGTGATGGTGCTAATATGCTCCACCTTGATTATTTTGAAAACCTTATGCAAAAGTTAGTAGCAATAAGAAAAACAGTAAACCAGTTTTAATATCCATTTATAATAACACAAAAAGCAGGATAAAATTTATCCTGCTTTTTTATTAAAATTTACTTTGCCAATCAGAAAATTATATTTTACTTTGCAATTCAAAGTACTTTAAAATGGAAAAAGATTATTTAAAAGATATAGAGGACATCAGGATGATGATGGACAAATCATCTCAGTTCCTGTCGTTAAGTGGGCTTGCCGGTATTATGGCAGGGATATATGCACTGGCGGGTGCCTGTGCAGGCAAGTATATTTATAATCTTAATAAGGGTAAGTACATTACATTAGAAAGCAATGCCTTTAAAAGTATTGTAGCTATAGCACTTGGGGTACTAATACTTTCAGTGCTTACTGCCTATTTACTTACTGCTATCAAAACCAAAAAAAGGGGCGAAACAGTGTGGAACAGTACATCTAAAAGAATGGCTGTTAACTTCCTGATACCTTTAATAACTGGGGGTATATTTTGCATATTGCTTATAAAAAATGAATACTATGGGCTTATATCACCTATTACACTGATATTTTACGGGCTTGCCTGTGTTAATGCAAGTAAATATACTTTTAGAGATGTGCGCTACCTGGGATTAACCATAATTATAATCGGTTTATTGTGTACCTATTTTATGGGGTACGGATTAGAGTTCTGGGCGCTTGGCTTTGGGGTTTGCCATATAGTTTACGGCACTGTAATGTATTTTAAATATGACAGAAAGCAGGCATAGTGAAAAACATACTCCAACATATAAACAAAGCGTTTGACCACAGGATACGTTTAGGCATCATGTCTATACTTATGGTTAATGAATATGCTGATTTTACTACCCTGAAAGAATTGCTTGGGGTAACTGACGGTAACCTTGCCAGCCATGCGAAGGCTCTGGAAACTGAAAATTATATCATGATAGAAAAACAGTTTATCGGTAAAAAACCCAATACCCGGTATATTGCCACTAAAGAGGGGCGAAAGGCATTTAAAGACCATATTGACGCGCTTGAAAAATTAATACAAAAGAGCTAATATTTTTTTACATAATAACTTTGTATTTCAAAGTACTTTTAATGAAACTAATAAAAAATGAAAACACTCCGCTTAACACTTTCACAAACAATCAGGCAGCAAAGTACACTTTTGTTACTTGCAACATTCAGTATCTGTCTTTTACTGGTAAGGGCTAAAATTACCCATTCAACATTTTACTTCTTTTTAATTTGGAACCTTTTTCTTGCCTATACCCCACTCGCAGTAACCTCATACATGCAAAATGAAATAAGGGTAGTTGATAAAAACAGGTGGTTCTACCTTTTCTTTTTTTCATGGCTGCTATTACTGCCCAATGCCCCCTACCTCATCACTGATTTTATCCACCTAAAAAAAGCAAGCAATGTCCCGGTATGGTTTGATGTTTTGCTGCTTATTTCCTTTTCACTTTCAGGATTGCTGTTCGGTTTATCATCAATGAAGCAGATGTTTATAGTACTCGCGGTTAAGTTCAATCCTTTTTTAAGTTGGCTGGTTATGGGTTTTGTCTGTCTGCTGTCAGGGTTTGGTATTTATATGGGACGATTCCTTAGGTTCAACAGTTGGGATATACTGCATCGCCCTATAGCGCTATTTAAAACTGTAATAGAAAGTCTTACCTCAGCCGATACCTTCCGTACGGCATGGGGATTGACATTAGGGTTTGGATGTTTCCTTTTTTTATTGTTCCACCTGTTTTGCTTACCCGAAAAAGAAAAAAATTTATAGTTACACTTTGAATTTCAAAGTAAAATAAAAAGATATAACCCTAAAATTATAAAATATGAAAAGTAACAAGAAAATAAGCATGAACGACCTTATCGGTTATCCTGAAGGCAGTCTGGGATTTCATTTAGGAAACTTTCTCTTCCATAACAGCTATGAACCTGACCCGCTACCGGGAAAAGAAGATATTCACCGCCTGCTTATAACCAAGGAGGTGTCAGCAAAAGAAGATATCGCCATGCAGTTTTACCTGTTCGGTAATGGTAACACACAACTTTATACAATACTCATGATGTTATCGGGTATGCTGCTTTTCCCTTTCCAAATAAAATATTTCTTTAAAAAGTATCATGACGGTAAAAATGCATTGCGCTTTTATGACCTTAATTATTTCAGGATGCTGCACCTTCCACTGGATAGGATTAAAGATACTTTCTTAATACGCTAAAGTTATGGAAACAGAAAATAAGCCAAAGTATATAAATGAAATTCTGAAAATGCCTCTCTGGACATTCATCATCTCATTTGGATTAGGAACATTAATCCTGCTACTCTTTATGGTCTGTATGGTAAATAAAGATAACCCTGATAAAGTAATTATTACCGGAATTATATATGTGCTGGCAGCAACAGTTATAAACTTTGCCCTGCTGCTATTTTTAATTGTATGCGCTTTTGTACACAAAGAATACAGAAAACAAATACTGGAACGAACGGCTGTTATGCTCATTAACATCCCAATAGCAGTACTCTACTTTTTTATAGTCACAGGATTTTAATTAACTCAATCAATTATATAATTATGGAAACAAATCAAAACAACAGTAACAGTTTCTTTCAGTCTAACACTGCAAAGATTATTATGGTGGTATTTTTAACGCTTGTACTGCTCATTCCCCTGCAACTGGTTAAAGGACTCATAGAAGAACGGGCAGAACGGCAGCAGGAGGTAGTAAATGATATTAACAGCAAATGGGGTGGCAGTGTATATTTTTATGGCCCTATTTTAAAAGTACCTTATTCACGTTATGAGGAATCCAGGCTTGTAGATGAAAAAACAAAGAAGGTTACTATACAGCGCACACGCTATACAGAATATGCTTATTTTTTCCCTGAAGATTTAAAAGTTGCTGCCAATGTGAATACTGAAGAAAAGAATTACAACAATTACCAGTCGGTAGTATTTAATTCTAAAATGAATTTTAAAGGCAGCTATGCCAAGCCTGACTTTAAATCGCAATCAATAGCCGAAGAAGACATACAGTGGAATAAAGCATCGGTAATTATTAAGACCAATAATATTAAAGGTATTAAGGGTGGCGTAACCATAAATATAGCAGGACAAAAACATGCATTTGAACCCGTAGCTCAAAACAATGAGTATGATACAATAGCTTCACTGGAAACAAATGCTTTTAGCCTTGAAAATGTATTTGCAGATGCTGATGCTTCGTTTAATCTCGACATCAGTTTTAACGGTAGCGAGCAGATAAAGATAGTACCCATAGGTAAACAAACCGAAACTAAGATGGTTTCTAACTGGCATTCTCCCGGGTTTACAGGCAACTTTTTACCGGAATGCAAAACTGTTTCTAAAGACGGGTTTACATCTAACTGGAATATCTCTTTCCTTAACCGCCCGTTTGTACAGCAGTATTTTGGGGTATTGCCAAACCTTGCCGAATATAGTTTTGATGTAAACTTTGTAATACCTATAGACCAATACCAGCAAACGGAAAGAGCATCTAAATACGGTTTTTTGGTTATAGGGCTTACCTTTCTTGTTTTCTTCCTGATACAGGCTATCAGTAAAATAAACATCCACATATTTCAGTATTCCATGATAGGGCTGGCACTTATAATGTTCTACACACTGCTTATTTCGATAACAGAACACAGTTCTTTTCAGTTTGCTTATATAATAGCGGCAATAGCGGTAGTAGTTATGATAACGCTGTATTCTGTCTCGATACTTAAAGGCTTTAAATTCCCCGTATTAATTGCATCATCATTAAGTGCGTTATACCTGTTTATTTATGTAATTATTCAGCTCGAAGACTATGCACTGCTTGTGGGCAGTATAGGATTGTTCTTAATACTGGGTGCAGTAATGTACATTTCCAGAAAAATTGACTGGAACTCTAATGCTAAAAAAGTAATTGCTTCTTAAAAAACAATTAAATTGCTATGAAAAAAGATACCCCGCCAGTGGCGGGGTATCCTTTTATAATTATCACTTGTATTCTTTATCTTGAATAGTTAGGAGCCTCCTGTGTAATAGTAACATTATGCGGATGGCTTTCAGATATTCCGCTTGAAGTAATGCGTACAAACCTACCGTTTTCTTTAAGCGTTGGTATGTCTTTAGCACCACAGTAGCCCATACCTGCACGAAGACCGCCAATAAACTGAAGCATACTCTCCATAAGCTCACCTTTGTAAGGCACACGCCCTACGATGCCTTCCGGTACAAGTTTTTTAACGTCGTCTTCCACATCCTGAAAGTAACGGTCTTTAGAGCCTTCTTTCATAGCCTCTACAGAACCCATACCTCTATATGATTTAAACTTCCTGCCTTCAAAAATAATAGTTTCACCCGGCGATTCTTTTGTTCCTGCAAGCAATGAGCCTAACATAACACAGTCAGCTCCCGCAGCAAGTGCTTTAGGAATATCTCCCGTATAACGGATACCGCCATCAGCAATAACAGGTACACCAGTGCCTTTTAATGCCGCAGCAACCTCCATAACAGCAGAAAACTGAGGAAAACCAACACCTGCAACAACACGTGTAGTACATATAGAACCTGGACCTATACCGACCTTAACAGCGTCTGCGCCATTATCGGCAAGGTATTTTGCTGCTTCAGGTGTGGCAATGTTACCTACCACTACATCAAGCTCAGGAAATTTAGATTTTACTTCTTTTAATACTGTTACCA
>JBQGDD010000020.1:0-3280 GCA_052038845.1 Dyadobacter sp.
CTACTAAAGTAATGCTTGGCGAGAAAAAAGTGAAAGACTTTACTTTTAACCCGCAGCTTAAGGGATATGCTATAAAACAGCCTGTATTCTCTTTTAATAAGTTCCCAGGGGTAAACAAAAAACTGGGACCTGAAATGAAATCTACAGGGGAGAGCATATTATTTATAGATGACCTTAAGGACGATCAATTCTACGAACTGTATTCAAGGAGAAAAATGTACCTGAGCCGATAAAATATGGCTACAGAGAATAAAAAAAGGGTGATATTTGAATTAACATCACACATTTTTATATTTTTTATAAAAGTAATTAATTTTCTACATCATACCTGTAGGTAAACTTTCCGTTTCTTACCTGGTGTACAACTGTATCATTATCAAAATCTGTAGTATCAAACTCAAATGTACCCTTCACGATTTTAGCTTCAGTATCAACAGCAGTAATAGTGATGTTACCAAATGCTGTAGATTCTATAACGTCATTCGTATTGTCTATTAACCTGATGTGTGTGTCAGTATAATTAGTTTCTGGTCCTACCTGATACGTTCCTTCAACAAGGTGTTCACGTTTAATCCATATTAAAACCTCCCACATACCCAATGAATGTCCGGGTCTTCCCTGTAACTGGATATAATCCTCATCCGGATAATCAGAATAAATACTTGTTGTGGCATAGTCACTGCCAAATGGATTTTTCATTTCGAAAAGAGTTCCATTAATTTTTGCTGTCATAGGAAATGCCGGAATTTCTTCAACAGGAGTAAGGTTGTTAACAGGGGATGAATCGTCGTCAGAACAACTGTTTAAAGAAAAAAGCATAACAAGTGACAAGCATGTAAGTTTTAATAATCTCATGTTTTGTTAATAAATGGTTAAGTTTATATTTTTTCCAAATATAAATGAAAAAGTACTACATCAAAATAAATTTTTCATCACTCAAGGAAAATCCAAACCTGATAGATTATATATTAAAAAGTTACAATAAAATCACTGCCTTCCGGTACGTTGTCCCTGTACATTTCTGTACCAAAGCGGCGCATGGTTTTAGAGTCATTAAAATTTTTATGCTCTTTATAAGATTGCCCCCAGGGGCGGCCTCCTCCTGTTATAAGCCCTACAGCAGTTGCCAGGAGCGGTTCATCAGGACTGCCAATAACTCCCATATTTCCATAGTCTTCACCCTGCTGTACCGTAGGCGCAATACCCTGGCTGTACTCTCCAAATCCGTTTTTATCAACAATTTTAAGTACTATAGGCTGCATAGCATAGGTATGGCTGCCGCTAACATTATTTCTTGTAAAATTTCTGGAGTCATATAGCGTTACAGAGCCAACATTTTTACCTGTAGTGGTGTTACCTACAACTACAACATCTATATAAGGCTTCAGGCAGTTTATTACCAGTTCACTGGCTGATGCTGTAGAACGTGTAGTTAGTATGTAAACCCGGTTAAGGTTCAGGTGGTTTATTGAAGTACCATTAGAAAGCTGTGAGGCAAACCTGTTTTCCAGCGCGCCCGGATTTTCATCCATATAATATTGCTGTAGTTTGGAGTTCCATTGCTCTTTAGCAAACACATTTCCTGTAAACTGCCCTGTTATCATGCTTGCAAGATAAGTAGCCGTTCTAACCGAACCACCTGAATTGTAGCGAAGGTCGAGAACAAGGTCGGTAACATTAGCTGAAGCCAGTTGCCCAAAAGCAGCGTTAAGGTCGTTATCGTAATTGCTGAAAAATCCATTGTACATAAAGTACCCTATAGTATGGCTACCCTGCTGTATAACATCTACACTATATACAGGGTTCTCGGCATATTCGGTTTTAGTAAGCGTAACCTCTTCGCCATTTGGTGTAATTAAGCCGTCGTCATAATCAGCTAAATTAAGGGTGTAGGTATCATTGCCTAATAAATTGCGGTAATTATCAGCGGTAAGGGGTGTACCGTTTACCGCATAAAAGATATCCCCGCGCTGAATGTTTTTTGCTGAAGCATCAGAGCCCGGCAGTATATAACGTACATAGCCAAAGATACTTGTTTCACTCTCATCTGTATATATCAGCCCAAACTCTACGCCATTGCTCTTTACAACGCCCTGCAACGCATTTTCCAACACCCTAAAGTCAGGGAAGATAACACTGAACCTGTCTTCAACCCCCGGCTGGTACAAAAGGCTGTTAAAAAGACTTTCAGGGGAAGAGTAGCCTTCTAAAAAAGAGTTGAGCTGTATTTGGTCGGCAAACCTGTTGTCAGCAAGGTTAGGCACCTGTTCCTGCCATAAATAATACAGGTTCATTCCTTTCCATATAAAGTCATTTACAGGTACGGCTCTGTCATCCATATCTTCACACGACTGAAAACCAACAGCCGCTATAATGAGTGTGGTAATCAGGATACTTATCTTTTTCATTTTAGCAGGATTTATCTTTTATAAAATGTAAATTTAGTATTTTTAATAATACTTGTAACAAAAAACAGCATCACTCGTCTTGCTATTATAAACCACCAGTTAAGCATATGAACCAAACGGAATTCATAACAGTTACAGCTTCTTTTAAAGACCGGATATTCCGGCTGGCTAAAAGGCTCCTTGTAAGTACAGAGGAAGCTGAGGATGCCACGCAGGAGGTATTGGTAAGGTTGTGGAATAACAGGCAAAAACTGGATGCTTATGCAAGTGTTGAAGCACTTGCGGTAACAATAACAAAAAATTACTGCCTTGATCAGTTAAAGTCTAAACGGGCTACAGAGATGCGTATTGTTCACTCCAATTACACTGATGGGCGTGCAGGACTTCAGCAGCAGGCAGAAGACAGGGACAGCCTTGACTGGGTTGAAAAAATAATAAATAAACTGCCGGAACAGCAGAAGTTAATAGTTCAGTTACGGGATATTGAAGAATATGAATTTGAGGAAATAGCTAAAATAATGGATATGAATGAAACAGCCGTTAGGGTAGCGCTTTCCAGGGCAAGAAAAACGATAAGGGAAGAATTATTAAAGAAACACAGTTATGGACTTACTACAAATTGAAAAACATTTAGAAAAATATTTGTAATCAGATAACACTATCGCCGAAGAAAAACAGCTGAAAGCCTATTTCTCGTCTGATGCTGTAGCACCGCACCTGGAGCAGTACAAACCGCTTTTTGGCTATTTTGCTAAAGCTGCTGATGTAAAATATGAAAAGCCAATGCCTGTAAAGGCTAAAAGACGCAGCAGTAAATGGCTTTACATTGCCGCAGGCCTTGTACTGATGTTAAGTATGTTTATGCTTTTTAA
>JBQGDD010000021.1:0-4655 GCA_052038845.1 Dyadobacter sp.
AAACCGGAGAGCGATTTTAGTACCGAAAGGGAAATTTTATACAAGGTGCTTTTTGATATGAAAAGCGACCTTAACGACCTGAAAAAGCTAACCATGGAACTGATGCAGAACGGCAACAGTCCAAAAGTGCAGGAAACTAACAAAGGGCTTATCCAAAAAATATACGGCTCTCAGGAAGAAGACAATAATGGCAGGGATTTTGAAGATCTCTTGCCTGCAAAGGTTTATCCTGCTCAAAACATAAACAGGGCTGAACCTATTACTGAAAATCATGACGATGATGACGATGACAGTAATTACCTTTTTGCCGAAACTGTTGAAGAGGAAGAAACACTAAGGCTGGACGAAAAAGAGATTGAACTTATAAAAAAGGCACTGGAGCGCAACAAAGGAAAACGTAAAGCTGCTGCCGATGAGCTGGGGATTTCTGAAAGGACACTGTACAGAAAAATTAAACAATATGATCTTTAAACCGACTATGAGAAAATTAAGACTACTTATTATATTACCTGTATTACTAACCTTAAGTGGGTGCTCTGTAAGCTATAATTTTACAGGTACAGGTAAAATTAATGCCGATACATTTCAGGTAAACTATTTTCAGAATAACGCCGAAGTTGTGGAGCCAGGTATTGAACGTGATTTTACACTCCGCTTACAGGAACTTATACAAAACCAGACAAACCTTAGCCTTACCAACAGTGGCGGCGACCTTGTTTATGAGGGGGAAATTACACAATACCGCATAACCCCAATGACAGCTACAGCAGACCAAAGGGCTGCCCAAAACAGGCTTAGCGTTACGGTAAACGTACGCTTTACCAATAAAAGAAATGAAGATGATGATTTTGAAAAACCTTTCAGTTTCTTTTATGATTTTAGTGGTAATTCACTGCCAACAGGCGGAGTATTGCGAACTGCCCTTGATGAGATTTTTGAAAGGATAACCCAGGATGTATTTAACGAGTCATTAGCCAAATGGTAATTTCACTTCATATAGTTTAATTTGAATACCCAAGAGTACATATCGTTATTAAACAGACCTTCGGCGATAACACCTATTCAGGCTGCGGAACTTGAAAACCTATTAGCCGAATTTCCGTTTCTGCAAAACGCGCGCGCATTATACCTCAAGGCATTATACAATCAGGACAGTTATCGCTATAATAATGAACTTAAAAAAACGGCAGCTTATACTACTGACCGTTCTGTACTCTTTGAATTTATAACGTCTGAAAATTTCAGAAGCCTGCAAAAAGATTATTTTGACAGGGAACAGCTTGCAATACAGGAAATCAGTATTACTACTGTTGAGGAAATTAAAACTATAACTGCTCCACCCGAAAAAGATAAACTGGAAGAGTCTATAATCCGTACTATTAAAGGAGCTGAAAACGCAGAAAAAAATAACGTTAAAACTGAAGAAACTGCTAAAGCAAACCTTTCTATAGGCACGCCTATTCCATTTCAAAAAAATGAAAAGCATTCTTTTAGTGAATGGCTACAGCTTTCGAGCATTAAACATATAAACAGGGAGCAGGAAGAAAACAAAAAACCTGCCGGAGGTTTAGATACTAAGCTTGAAATTATTGACCGCTTTATAGAATCTAACCCTAAAATTACTCCTGTTAAAAGTACTGCCACCCCTGCATCTGTTGACATAAACAGCAGTGATAACTCAAGCCTGATGACAGAAACGCTTGCTAAAGTATATTTAGAACAAAAAAAATATACTAAGGCAATACAAGCTTATGAAATTTTAATTTTGAAATATCCGGAAAAAAGTGTTTTCTTTGCAGACCGTATTTCAGATATAAAGATTTTACAACAAAATAACAATTAACTCAAATGCTTAATTTTACAATTTTTCTGGTACTTATAACAATAGTTAGCTTTTTGCTTATTGTAGTAATCATGGTTCAAAATCCTAAAGGCGGTGGTTTGTCATCTACACTTGGCGGATCTCAAATGATGGGTGGTGTACAAAAAACAACCGATTTTCTTGACAAAAGTACATGGACACTGGCAACTATACTTATAGCTCTTATTATATTATCAAGCTTAAGTTCTCCTGCCAGCTACTCTACCGATTCAACGTTAATTGATGAGAGTGAGGTTCCTGCTGCATCTGCTCCGGCTCCTGCAACTGAAGCTCCTGCTGCTCCTGTTCAAAATGACGTTACTGTACCTGCTGAATAGTAAAACTTGAAAATATAAATATACAAATGCCGGCAACTGACATGCTGGCATTTTTTATTTACAAAAATGTCAGTTTTATGCTTTGGCATAATTTCTGAAATTTCTGTTGCATCAATTAATAACATAAAATTTTAAAAAATATGGCTTTAAACATTAAACCACTTTCAGACCGTGTTCTTATTGAGCCGGTGGCTGCAGAAACACAAACTGCATCAGGAATATTTATACCTGACACTGCAAAAGAAAAACCTCAAAAAGGTATTGTAGTAGCTGTTGGTAAAGGTACCAAAGATCATGAAATGACAGTTAAAACCGGAGATACCGTTTTATATGGTAAATATGCCGGTACAGAGCTAAAATTTGAAGGTAAGGACTACCTTATAATGAAAGAAGACGAAATTTTTGCAATACTGTAATTTGAAAAAGAGTTTAGTAATTAAAAACATATAATAACTAAGTACAATGGCTAAAGAAATAAAATTTGACATAGAAGCACGCGACGGTTTAAAACGTGGTGTAGATGCATTGGCTAATGCAGTAAAGGTTACATTAGGACCTAAAGGACGTAATGTAATTATCAGTAAATCTTTTGGTGCGCCAACAGTTACTAAAGATGGTGTATCTGTAGCTAAAGAAATTGAGCTTGAAGATACATTAGAGAATATGGGGGCGCAAATGGTTAAAGAAGTAGCCTCTAAAACCAACGACCTTGCAGGTGACGGTACTACTACTGCAACTGTACTGGCTCAGGCTATTGTAAAAGAAGGGCTTAAAAACGTTGCGGCGGGTGCTAACCCAATGGACCTTAAAAGAGGTATAGATAAAGCTGTTGAGGCTATTGTTGCCGACCTTGCCAAACAAACTAAAGAAGTAGGCACATCTACAGATAAAATAAAGCAGGTAGCTTCTATCTCTGCAAATAATGATGAAGCTATAGGTGAACTTATTGCTACTGCTTTTGGTAAAGTTGGTAAAGAAGGTGTTATTACTGTAGAAGAAGCTAAAGGTACTGATACGTATGTTGACGTGGTTGAGGGTATGCAGTTTGACAGGGGTTACCTTTCTGCTTACTTTGTAACGAATTCTGACAAAATGGAAGCTGAGCTGGAGAACCCATACATATTACTGTATGACAAAAAGGTATCTTCAATGAAAGATTTACTTCCTGTTCTTGAGCCTGTTGCACAATCTGGCAAACCGCTTTTAATTATCGCTGAAGATGTAGATGGTGAGGCTCTTGCTACTTTGGTAGTAAATAAACTTAGGGGTGCACTTAAAATTGCTGCTGTTAAAGCCCCTGGCTTTGGCGACAGGAGAAAAGCACTTCTTGAAGACATCGCAATCCTTACGGGAGGTACTGTAATTGCTGAAGAAAAAGGACATACCCTTGAAAGCGCTACGCTTGACATGCTTGGTACGTGTGAAAAAGTTACTATAGATAAAGATAACACTACTATAGTAAATGGTGCTGGCGAAGGTGATATGATTAAAAACAGGGTTAATCAGATAAAAGCACAAATGGAGGCTACAACATCTGATTATGACAGGGAAAAACTACAGGAGCGTTTAGCTAAACTTGCAGGCGGTGTTGCCGTACTTTATGTAGGTGCTGCATCTGAAGTTGAAATGAAAGAGAAAAAAGACAGGGTTGACGATGCTTTACATGCTACAAGAGCCGCTGTTGAAGAAGGTATTGTTGCTGGTGGTGGTGTAGCTTTACTAAGGGCTAAAAGCGTACTTGCAGACCTTAAAGCAGAAAATGCTGATGAAACTACAGGAATGCAGATTGTTGCCCGTGCAGTTGAAGCTCCTTTAAGGACAATTGTAGAAAATGCAGGTCTTGAAGGATCTGTAATTGTAGCTAAAGTTGCTGAAGGCACTGCTGACTACGGATACAATGCCAAAACTGACGAGTATGTAGATATGTTAAGTGCAGGTATTATAGACCCTAAAAAAGTAACACGTGTTGCATTAGAAAATGCAGCTTCTGTTTCTGGTATGATACTTACTACAGAGTGTGCTTTAATAGATATTAAAGAAGAAAATGCTGGCGGCGGTATGCCAATGGGCGGCGGTATGCCTGGCATGATGTAGTATTACATTATTTAATACAATATTTTTAAAAGGAACGTTTTTAGTAACGTTCCTTTTGTTTTTTAACATCCTAGATTTGTAAAAAAGCCTTTTATATACATATATTACAAAAAATTTTATAAAGCCTTATTAGTTACTAACAAATGAACAAAAACCAATCAGCCAAAAAATTATTAATCCCGTTATTGCTTTTATTTGGTGCAATAAATGCCCAAACACCTAAAAAGGACCAGATGGCAAAAGCCATTAACGACTATTTTTTTCTTGAAAGAGAGAATATCCATGCCCAGTTTGATAAGAGTACTTTTCTTACCTCCGAGAAAATTTGGTTTAAAGGATATACCTATCATAGAAAGAAGAGC
>JBQGDD010000022.1:0-3641 GCA_052038845.1 Dyadobacter sp.
GTCCAATCATGCCCAAAGCTAAAGATGAAGTAAACCTTGATTTATTAATAATATCTGTCGAGCTTAAAAAGCTTTTCAGGGTTATAGTAGCAGCAAAAGGTCTGTCGCCATATAATATTTCATCGGCTGTAATATCGGTGGGGGTAAAGCCCGATTGTTCAAATAGTAAACCATATACATTATTGCTGTTACCTGTAGTTATAAAAATTTTATTTACAGGATTTTTTTCCAGCCATGCCCCAGCGAGTTCGAAAGAATACCCTTGTGTATAATAAAGATCCAGAGCCGCGAAAAAATCATTATCGTAGTTAAACCTGAAGTAACTATCGCTATTCATATCCCTGTAAGACACTGTATTCTCTATACGCTGCGCCTGTAATATAACCGGGAATAATATAATGTGAAGTAGTAGCCTGTTATTCATACTGTGTGGGTAATATCGTTTTTATAAGCTACGGGTATATGAATCGGATGGTTTTTAAAAAGACGGGACATACAATATATTGCAAGCTATTTTTTTCTTTTTCTGATAGTCCTGTATATTTTATTTACCGTATAAGGGTTTGGGTATTGCCTGTTTGCTGTTATGTTGTTGAATATAAGTGCAACTACTAAAAGTATAGTTGCCCCACTTAAAACAGGGGTAAGTACATACATATAACCCATTGCCTTAATTTGTGGTGATGCGGTAACGGCAATTAGTGCAGTAGCACCACCGGGAGGATGTAATGTTTTTGTAACCTGCATAGCTATTATAGATAAAGATACCGCCAGTGGGGCAGCTATCCATATAATTTCAGGAATCAGTTTTTGTACCGTTACACCAATTAATGCAGAAATTACGTGTCCGCCAATGAGGTTTCTTGGTTGTGCAAGCGGACTTTGTATAACACCATAAACCAACACACATGATGCACCAAAAGACCCTATCAGAAATATAAAATCCTGCTGTGGCATAGCCTCATATTCGATAAATGCGATTGTACCAAGTCCTATAAAAGAACCAATAAATGCCCAAAAATGTTCTTTATAATCTACAAGAGTTTCTTTATAAAAAACATATTTGGCTTTACGATAGTTTCGTTTTATGTTAATGGGCATGATTATGAATTAGCTTGTGGCACTATGCTGTAAACAGTATATGGATAGATAGCTTTTGCGATATACTTAGCAACTAAACATACAATAAGTACAGGGAAGAATAAAGTATAATCATTTACAATGCTGCATACCAAAAATAAGGCGGTTAGTGGTGCATGTATACTGGCACTCAGCATGGCTGCCATACCTATAACCATAAAGTTAAGCGGAATAACCTCTGCATTAAAAAATGTGTTGAGTATGCAGGCTAAGAACAGTCCTAAAAATGCCCCTATAAAAATGCCGGGTGCAAAAACACCGCCATCTCCACCCGCAGATAGGGTTACAGAAGTAATAACGGGCTTTAAAAGCAATATGCCGATAAAAGTAATAATAACTGTAGGTGTTAATATAAGAGTATTGGCATCTGCAAGATTATGCTTTATAGCATGGTAGCCATCTCCATACAGTTGTGGCATAATGATAATAAGTAAACTAATGATAGTAGCCCCAATTATAATTTTGTAATAGTTATTACTGAATTTTGAAAAAAGCGCTTTAAAGAACAATACACACCTTGTAAGATATACCGAGTTTATGCCTGCCAGTACTCCAAGTAAAATGAAATAAGGAATAGCATATAAATGCCAATTATTAATGGGCACTTCAAACAAAGGTCTTTCGTTTAAAACAGTAATAAAGGCAAATGCGGTTACTGCGGCAAGTATATTAGTAAGTAAAAATACTTTATTAACCTTTTTTGAAATTACTTCATAAGCAAAAAGCAGGCCGGCAAGAGGGCTGCAAAAAAGTGCTGTTATGCCCGCGGTTATACCTGCACACATAAGCTCTGTTTTATATTTTCTAAAAAACTTTCCTTTTTCCTGCGCTATAGAGCCAACAGCTGCTGTAGCAACTACTGTAGAAACTTCTATACCTGTGCTTCCGCCAAAACTCACAGTAAGCAGCCCGTTTATAAAATGCGAAGGTACTTTATAAGCAGGAAGCCTTTTACCCGAAGCTTTACTCTGGAAAACTTCTTTAATACCTTTATTCTCTTTCTTTTTAAAAAGGTACTGCCTTAAAATATAGATGAGAGATAAACCTGTAAACGGCAGTATGATAAAAAATAATCGGTTATGCTGTGCCTGATGAAACAGTATATCTTCATAATATTCAGTTGTTCTTTTAAGAGTAACAGCCAGTAAGGCACTCATAACTCCAATAACAACTGATACAACAATCAGTTTTTTTGTTTGGGCATAATTTTTCATAACATAGCTTTTGCACTGCAAAAGTATAAATACTTATCCACTTAGTGGGCGTGTTATTTAAAATAACGAATATGCTAAAACCAAACCAATAGAACTGTAATTTGCGGTCCAGTTACTACCTGTTAAAAGTCCGTGGTTAAAAGTGTACCTTGCTTCTGCACTGTAGCTTTTCCAGCTATATCCTGCACCTGCAAAAGCTGATGTTGTACGCGAAATATCATAGGGAAAGTCATTAAGTTTTATTGAAGATGAACTTAAATCAAAAGCAAATACAACTGCCCCATTTATAAATAGTTTTGACTCCTGGTTTAAATACATATAGTGCCTTGCACCTATAGGTATATTTATCGATTTATAATCAGCTTCCCAGGTGTGAGTACCATTTACGCCATCATTTTTATAGGTTTGAAAATGAGGGTCTATAAACAACGACCATTTTTTATTGTTAAAGGGTAATATATACTCCAGTTCCATCCCAATCCTGAAACTTACCTGCTTATCAAAATCATAATCGGAACGTGAATTGATTAAATTTTTCGTGTTTAACGATGCCATGGCAATACCGGGTGTTATCTTTAAGTGCAAAGCTCCTTTATTTTGCTTCTCAGCCAGATTTTCTGTTTTCTCTCCGGTAGCCTCATTATAATCAACAAAAATCCTTACCAGGTCGTGCTTATTATAATTAACTTTTTCAAACCTATGCTGTGGCATTACATCTTTCATAATGTTATACAACTGCTGGCGGTACATATTGTTTTCATGTATCCTTGTGTTTTCTTTATATTCTTTATAAAGTAGCTGTACGGCCCCTGCGTGATTTTCTGTACTTACAAAATATTTAATAAGGTTAACATCTTCATATTGATATAGCGTTGCTTTACCATCAACAAGCACTTTAAGGAAAAGGGTTTCTTTTTCCCATTCAGGCTCACGTACTGTACCCAGCCTGTTGGTAAGGGATAGTGATTTGTCTATCTGAACATCAAACCGTATAAATTTATATGCATCATCTACACTAAATTCCTTTACGTTAGCTATAATTCCTTTTTGGGCTGTACCATCTTCAGATAATTTATAGTCAAACGATGTTGGGTTATTTTTCCAGCCTATATTTCGAATAAGGCACTCTGTACTATTGCCCGCATTATCTATAAAATATCCCTTTTGAAATTTATTTTGAGAGAAAGCCAGTGTGCATAACAACAGCGAAATGAAAGTAATTATTTTAGTCATAAGTATGGTAAGGTAATTAGCGGGCTAAAATAAGCAGTTATTTGATAAACTTAT
>JBQGDD010000023.1:0-8132 GCA_052038845.1 Dyadobacter sp.
TTACTGTTATTTCCGGGTGTTGTTAATATTTTTAATACGTTTTGGGCTTCAAACTGTATGAGGGTATTGGGTGCATTACCGATAAGTTCGTGTATATGATTTGCTTTTTCGGGCAGGTATAAAGACTGCATTATTTTAAGCCCTAAACTTATTACCGATGAATTTTTTGAAAAAAGCAGCAGTTCTATGCCTTCAGTATCATTAATATCGTGCCTTTTAAAAGCATCAATAATATTTAACTGTGTCCAGTTGTCAATAGGGTCTTTATGATTAACAAGGTGTGTAATACCCTGCGTTCCGTTTAATTTTATACAGGCGTTTATAGCTGTTATTTTAAGCGTTTTATTACGGGAATGCGACAGTTTTATTAAGCTTGGAGATGCTTTTGATATATTCATCTCTGCCAGTTGTTTTATGCCTTTGCACTTAACCTCCCACCTTCGGCTTTTAAGCCTGTTGAAGGAATCATGAATTAAATGTGAGTCAACATAAAATTTTTCGAGTTTTTTGGCATAAACACCCTCATAGTTTTGGTGAAGGTTGATTACAGACCTCATTAATACCCGCCGGAAAAATGGGTATGTAAACAGGGGTGCATATACCTCATCCGCTTTAACATCCTTATAGGTAACATCATCAAAAACAACAGAAAATAGCATTTTTTCTATATGCGCTGCATATTCTTTTTCCTGTTCTTCCTGTTTAAGTGTTTTCTTCCTGCTGATAAGGATAAGGACGAAAAGGATAACAGAAAAAAGTATGAAAAGGATAATGGAAAAAACCAAAAAAGGTTCTATCCAAACAGTGCTTTTATACGTTTGCCAAAGTTCTTCCATCTTAAAAACGCTTTGTAACAATTAGCTGTACATTAAGCCTGTTGCGGTATGTATCCGGCAAAAATTCTTCATATTCATAAAGTATAATTGGGCGTATAAATAAAGACTCTTTAAGCCTGTGCTGGTATTGCAGCCCAACCCTGTAGGCTGTTAAAGGCTCGGTTACATTATTATAGATATATAAATAAGGCACATTGCCATACTGCAGTTCCAGCCTGATAATATTTTCCTTAGCTTCGTTAGTTTTCTGTACACTTATAATGTGCGAAAGGAGCTGGTTATCTATATCATAAAAAGGGCGATACGCAAAATTATAGGCATTATAGTTATACCCTATATGCCCTGTTGCCAGTGTAACATCGCTGCTTTCAAAACCCAGATACCTGCCCCCTAAAGAGAAATCAAACTTTCGCAACGGAGAAAAATAATATTCAGCCCCCGCCCTGAACCGCGGGAAAATTAATGATCCGCTACCAACTCCTGCATTAACATAAACATAGCTTTTATTGAAGCTGTGGTAAAAATCAACTTCAAACTGACCTTCGGTTGTGTTATTTACATGACCAACATTTGCGCGGGCTATAACAGACGATTTTTTTATCTTCCTGAGATATTCAACATAGCCATAATGCAGAGGCGATTGGTTCTCGGTAGATATATTAAGATAGGATGCCGAAATGGCATTTTTCTTTTTTCTGGACAATGTTGTTCTAAGCGACTGTATCCCCGGGTTGTTGCTGTCAGTTATGCTTATTTCACTTAATAAGGCTTCTGCCTGTTCGTCTTCATTCAGTTTTTCAAGGCAGTTAGCTTTTATAAGCATTACAGATGCAGTATTGGGTTGTAGGCTTAAATATTTATTACAGTAAATAATGCACTCCCTGTATTGCAAGGACCAATAATATGTATTTATTATAGCCTCTAAGGCTTCTGTATCAGGATTGTTTTTATCTGCAAGTGGTTTTAAAACTTCTATAGACTTTGCATAATATTTCTGCCAGGCATATATTCGCCCTTTATATATTAAAAAGGATTCATTTTCTGGGTATGCATCAATAAGCACCTGCAAACTTTCTATAGCACCGCTGTAATCGTTTTTTTCTGCTTTATTTGCCACCACGGCAAGCGTACTGTCAATATCTGTTTCCTGACAGTAAACATCATTAAGCAGAAAAGCAAAAAGGAGGAGAGTAATAAATGCCTTCACTTTATTTATTGTTTAGTAATTTATTCATCCTAACCAGTAATACCTGTGGGCTTACAGGCTTTGCAATAAATTCATTTGCGCCAATGTCAAAAGAGTCAAGCTCTGTCTGTTCAATTGTGTTTGACGTAAAAATGATTACGGGCGTATTAAGGTTTAACTGTACCCTTACATACTGCGTAATTTCCATACCGCTGCTGCCGGGCATATTTAAATCGGTTAAAATAAGGTCGTATGGCTCATTCTTTACTGCTTCAATGGCTTCTTTGCCATCGGCATATTGATTAACGGTAAAACCTTTGGATTCTAAAAAAAAGGAGAGTGATTTTCTCAGTAAGTCGTTGTCTTCGGCTAAAAGTATTTTCATTCTGCAATATTAATGTAAATGCGGCACCAGTATATGCCAGCAGCTTATTCTAAATTCTAAGATAAAAAAAATCTGCTAAAAACAGTTACGATAGTTTATTCTTTAAGATGTCGATAACATTAAATACTTTTCTTTTTAATATATCAAAACTGTCTGTGGTGCTCTTACCGAAGTTAAAGTTTTCTGCATCATCATCTATACTGTTAAGCTGAGATAAAAGTATTTCGAGTTTAAACAATGATAAGCTTGACCTCATGTTATGCACGATTTTTTTAACCTCATCATGATTGTGTTCAGCAATCATTGTTCCAAGATTTTCTATTTCTGCTGGCATTTTAGCTATAAAAAGTACAATCATTTCATTTAAAAACTCCTCACTGCCACCGGACATTTCATTAAGATAAGAAAAATCTACCTGAGTTATTATATCAGGATTTTCAGTATTTTTTAGTAACGCTGCTCTAATAGCTTTTAATAATGCATCCTGTTTAAAAGGTTTAGGTACGTAGCCGTCCATACCTATATCATAACATTTTTGCTGTTCACCAACAAGAGAATGTGCTGTCATGGCTATAATTGGAATATGAGATTTTAATTCTGTCCTAATATAAATAGTAGTTTCATAGCCATCTTTAACAGGCATCTGCAAATCCATAAGTATAAGGTCATAATCATTTTGGGAGAGCATTTCTATACC
Organism: Dyadobacter sp.; assembly: GCA_052038845.1. Taxonomy (GTDB): domain Bacteria; phylum Bacteroidota; class Bacteroidia; order Flavobacteriales; family Flavobacteriaceae; genus Flavobacterium. Next base: position 3,105 of record JBQGDD010000023.1, read on the forward strand.
TTCCTGTCCATTATTGGCAATATCAAGGCTAAACCCAAAATTTTTAATTACACTTTTTGCCAGGCTTTGGTTAAGTACATTATCTTCACATAAAAGTATCGATACGCTTTCAGGAAGCGCCTCCTCGTCATTTACATGTATGCTGTCATCTACAATAATATTATTATTTATGGCTTCTTCAACCAATTCTATCTTATGAAATTCCAAAAGAAAATAAAATTCAGAACCCCTGCCAACTTCACTTTTTAAATATATTTCGCCACCCTGCAATTCTATTAGCTGCTTTACTATATTAAGCCCCAGCCCCGTACCACCATATTCGCGTGTAGTACTTTCTTCAGCCTGTGTAAAGCGTTCAAAAATGCTCTCCTGCTTATCTTTGCTTATACCTATACCGGTATCTTTTACCGAAAACTTAAGCCTGTATCTGTCATCTGTTTCTTCAACTTTTTTAACTGATATTGTTATATCTCCCTCATGGGTAAACTTAATGGCATTGCCTGCAAGGTTAACCATTATCTGGTTCATTCGTGCTTTATCTCCAACAATAATTTCAGGCATATCAGCATCTAAAAATAAGTTGAATTCTATTGTATCAGGAACTTTTACTTTAAGCAGGTCATAAACATGCTTTAAAGTAGCTTTAATATTAAAAGGAGCTGTTTCTATAGCCAGTTTACCTGACTCTATTTTAGATAGGTCTAAAATGTCATTAATAACATACATAAGGTTTTCTCCAGCCATTTGTATATTAGTTACAAATCCTTTTTGTGTACTATCAAGAGGGCTTTGTGCCAACAGGTCAGTAAAGCCGGTAATAGCGTTTAGGGGCGTCCGTATTTCATGGCTCATATTAGCAAGAAAGCTGTCTTTAGCCCGTACTGCCATTTCAGCTATTTTCGTCTGTTTGTCCAGTTCAGCATTTTTATTTTTTAACTCCAGTTGAGATATAACATGCTCAGCAAGTATAGACATTGCTGTTTTCTGCTCATCATTAAGTGCTTTAGGAGCAATATCAATAGCACAAATGGTTCCTATGTTATACCCGTCTGGCGTAGTTAATGGTACACCCGCGTAAAATCGTATTCCGCCTTCTTGCTTTACAAAAGGGTTATTTTTAGATTTTTCATCTTCAAGGGTATCCTGTATTTCAAGTACCTTATAGTCCAGAATGGCATGCTGGCAAAGAGTGTCTTCTCGCTTCACAGAACTTCCATCAAATCCAATTTTAGATTTAAACCATAACATATTTTCATCTATAAATGAAATATGAGCAAAAGGTACTTTGCAGATATAAGTTACAAGCTTTACGATATTATCAAACTCCTCCTGGGGCAGCGTATCTAAATTAGTATAACGTTTTAATGCGGCAACCCTTTCTTTCTCGTTTTGGGGTACAGAAATTTTTTTGATATCCATTTAGTATAAAATTATGTAATAACGCTTGCTTGCTAACGGTTAATTTTTTGTCAAATGTATTTAATTGCTTCTAATATTAATAGAATTGATAAAGGTTTTTTAGTACAAGAAATACATTAGTAAATATTTAGCTTGCGGCATTGCTTCTTTAATATAGAAGCCTTATTTTAAACTAACTGTCATTTATTTTTATAGCACTATCCTGGGAATGTTAAGTGGTAACCGTGTCAGCAGTTCATAATTTAGCTGGCTGCTCATTTCGCCAAAAGAAGAAACACTTATTTCGTGTTCGCCCTGTGTACCTATAAGTATTACAGGTTCATTAATTTTTACACTGTCAATATCCGTTACATCTACAGCAATGCAGTTCATGTTGACTGTACCTACGACTTTAGCAAACTGCTCATTAATTAATACTGTACCGGTATTACTGAGGCTTCGGCTAAAACCATGTGCATAGCCCACAGGCACTATAGCGATATCCATAGTTTTATGGGAATAAAAAGATGAGCCATAACCAACAAACTCGCCTGGCGGAACCTGTTTAAGGCTCATTACCTGGCTTTCCCAGCGTATTATCCGTTTTAACGGAGAGATAACAACATTATTTTTGTTGAGGTATTCAATAAGTATCTCCGGCCCCGACCAAAAGCCATATTGCATTATACCAATGCGGAGCATATCATAATGCATATCGGGCAGGCGCACCGCCGCCGCAGAGCAGCAGGTATGTATAATTTCAGGTTCAACATTAACTTCTTTAAAAGCTTTTACTGCCTTTTTAAAGTTTATTTTCTGTTTTTTGATGCGTACATAATTAGCAATGTTTTCGGCTCCTGCAAAATGCATACAAAGCCCTTTAAAAGTAAGGATGTCAGTATTATTTTTAAGAATTTCTATTAACGCTGGGATTTGTTTCAGTTCAAAACCTGTGCGGTACATTCCTGTTTCAATCTCGATATGAACAATAGCTTTTTTACCTAAAGACCGTGCTGTTTTTATAGCAGTTTCCAGCCTTTCCATAGTAAAAATGTAAAACTCAATGTCTTTTTCTATAGCCCATTCTATATCATCATCATCAAGCGCGCCCATTATCATTATAGTGGTGTCAGCAGAGGCTACTTTATATACTTTATACGCCTCGCCTGCATTAAATACAGAAAAATGGTTTACACCACACGCTTCTGCCATTGGTACATAGTCCTTAATGCCATGCCCGTAGGCATTGCCTTTAACTACGGCACTTATTTTTTTTCCTTTAAAGTAGCTGTTTAAAAATTCCCAGTTAGATTGTAATGCTTTTTGATTAAGTTTTATATGCGATGATGCTTTCATTATTGTTGTGCGTTTTTTTGTATGGCGATAAACATTTTTATGGCGGTAGGTGTAATTTCGTCAGGGTAATCATAAGCAGGGTGGTGCAGGGGCTTGCAATCTTCCCCCGAGCCTATGCCAAACATTGCTCCCGGATAGATATTGGTAAAGATGCCAAAGTCTTCCCCAAAACGGAAACCTTCTGCTATAGTTTCATTGTCAAGCCCTAATTCGTTTGCAGCCTTGTTTATTACTTTAACCGCATCAGGGTGGTTTTGGTTAGATTCAAAAGGTTCAATCATTTCAAAGCTGACTTCAAGCTCTTCACTTTTGGCAATGTCCTCTGCTATACTCTTCATTTTGTCAATGGTATTATCCATTCTTTCATTATTATCGGCACGCACGGTTAAGTGCACTGTACCTTCTCCGGCAGAAATACCATAAGCCTTCTCTCCCAGTAAAGAATACACAGGGGTAACAGTAACATATGCCGGTTTATCTTCATTGTTAAGTTCCAGCGACTCCAAAAGGTATTTGCTCATAGCTTTTGCAGGGTTTCGCCCGTTCCAGGGTTCGGCAGCGTGGGCGGTATATCCTTTAAAGTGAGCGGCAATACTTACCACGCTCGATGTAAAGCTGCCCTCTTTGCAAACTATTTTATGCTTTGTAAAACCCGGTAAATTATGCAGGGCAAAAACCATATCAATGTTCAGGTCATCAATAGTTCCGTCTGCAATTACATTTCTTGCTCCCCATCCGTTTTCTTCGGCAGGCTGAAATAACAAGTGGATATTACCCTGTTCAGGTCTGTTTTCAGAAAAATGCGAGGCTACGCCATACAGTATAGTAGCGTGCCCATCATGCCCACATTTATGGGAAACTCCTTTAATTACCGATTTATAAGTGGCATCTATGGTTTCCTGAATTGGGAGCGCATCAATATCGCCCCTGAGCAATATATTTTTACCGGGAGATTTTCCGGTAAAGCTGACCAGTATGCCCGTATTTGCGGTTTTCTGAACTTTATCAGTATTGAGCACTCCTAAAAGGTTTAATAAATATTTTTGGGTTTCATATTCGTCTTGAGATACTTCAGGATGCTGGTGTAGGTAGTGCCTGATAGCTGTAAGTTTATCCATTATCAAATTTTTAAATATCCCTAATTATACTAAAAATATAGGAATTATAAAAATTTAAAATGTAACTATCTTAAATACAGTGATTAAAAAAAGTGAAGCCGCCTTGTGCAACTTCACTTTTTTTAAGTTATGGAAGAATATTTTTTTATCTATTAATTTTTCTTTTTACTATTGGCTTTATTGTATTTCGCAAACCCTATTGCAAAACTGAAATCTGCAAAAACATTATTGTTAATCGAGTCTAAAGGGTAAGGCGCAATAGTACTGTACTTATGGCAGCTATAGCAGGTGCTGGTAGACTGTACATAGCTTTCCATAGTTGTATTGGCAACTATAGGAGTGCCACTTGCCATAGAGGAAACATTTATATTTCTTGGAGCCTGTACAGGAACTTTAGGGTCCTGCTGAAAACTTTGCGACCATATTACATCTACGAGTTGGTAGTATTGCCATACCGAGTTTGGATAAAACTTTTTGATGTTGTTTTGCATAAGGCTGTTAATAGGTGCAGCATCTGTTTTATCTATAGCGTTGATACGGGTGGTTTGTGTAGGTACCGGGTCGGCCTGCTCTAAATAATAGGGCGGTGGGGTGTTAGGTGTGCACGTTACAACCGCAGTAGAGTCTCCCGAGGCAGTTTTTACAGTTACATTTTGATTTTGGCATTTAGCATTGTAAAAATTGTACCCATAAGCAGGGTTCGGGTTAGTACTGTCTGGCACATTATCAATATGTTCAAACGTTGCCCATACCCATGTTGGCTGGTTTTGCGTTTTGTGCAGTATGTGCAGCCCCACAAGAGCTACTATTGTAGTCCGTAGCTTTTTTGTGTCAGGATCTATAACTATTGCCTGAGAAAGCTTATACCTTGCCCATTTTGCCGATTTAGGGTTATCTACTTCCATCCAGGCGGCTTTAAGCTCTATAGCACCTGTAGCACCGTTATAAACACCCTGCGGAAAGTTAATAGCCTTGCCTGATTTAACGGCGTCATGCTGTGCTTTGGCATTATAGTATCCGTTTTGTACTATAAAATCATAATAATCTTTATTCAGCATAATTTCATACCATACGTTTGTACCGTTTTGTGCGCCAAGCCAGTTTGGCTTGTCCTGTGGTGCTGCTTGGTTTGGGCTGAAATTTACATCGGGGTCAT
>JBQGDD010000024.1:0-11560 GCA_052038845.1 Dyadobacter sp.
TTCAGGATGCTTTACTATGCAGTTAACAGCCTATCTTAATGAAGCGGGCTTTACTGTAGCCTCTATAGAAACCAAATGTGATGTTGATTTTCAGGATGGGAGCGTGGTAAGTTCACACCTTTCTGTGGTAGCAAGGGTAGATGATGTTGAAACTAATAAATTTCAGGAACTTGTGACTAAGGCAGAAAAGAATTGCCCTATTTCCAGGCTGCTTAATACTAAAATATCCAGTAACGCTACTTTGGTACGCAGTTAACTAATCAATATCTTTATATATAGTAAAAGGCTCCTTAAATAGGAGTCTTTTTTTGTGAATAAAGTTTTTTAAATCATCTATATTTGGTAACAGAAAAACAGTATAACCATGAACCGCTTCGACAGGATAACGGCAATACTTATTCAGCTACAGTCTAAAAAAGTAGTAAAGGCACAAGACCTTGCCGATAGGTTTGGTATAAGCCTGCGCACGGTTTACAGGGACATTCGTTCGCTTGAGGAAGCTGGAGTTCCGCTGTATGGAGAGGCAGGGGTGGGGTACTCACTTGTTGAGGGTTACAGGCTGCCACCTGTTATGTTTACACCCGATGAAGCTATGGCATTTGTAACGGCAGAAAAACTAATGGCAAAGTTTACTGACAGGGCTTTGCAGGAAAACTTTACCTCTGCAATGTATAAAGTAAAGGCTGTATTGAGGGGTAGTGAAAAGGAAATGGTAGAAAACCTTGACAGCCAGATAGTGGTAAAAGGTAAAAACGAAAAAAATCCTTTGGGCAATGTGCTCGATGTATTGTTAAAAGCCATAGCAGATAAGAAGGTAGTTAAAATGACATATAAGTCATTCGGAAATGAAGAAAGTACAGACAGGCTTATAGAACCTATAGGTATTTTTCATGAAAACGAAAATTGGTACACCATTGCCTACTGCCACCTGCGTGAAGAGTATAGGCAGTTTAGGATAGACAGGGCAATAGCGGCTTACCTTACACCTCAAACACAGGAAGCACGTAATACACTTGCAGAATATCAAGAGTACAAAGATAAAATTGCAGCATCGGAGAATTTGCAGAAAGCAGTTATCAGGGTCGACAGGAAGTATGCTGCATATATGCAGGAGCGCAGGCATTTTTATGGGTTTGTATCTGAAATTGAGTATGATGATTATATAGATATGACTTTTCTTTCGCAATGGCTGCATGAAGGGTTAGGCAGGTGGTATCTTGCTTTTGCTGATTGTGCGGAAATACTTGAACCGCAAAGCCTGATTGAATTTGTTACTGCATATATACAGAAAGTGCAGAATAAAATGGCAAATCATCCAAAAGTTAATTTTTAGTGCTTAAGCCTTGCGGATTCAGCAAAACAGGCGGCAAATAATTTTATTTTTAGTATTTTGCACACGTTTTGGATGATTTCTCTCCGGTAAGAAGGAATTACTGTTTGAAAAATAAAAAATTAGATTACAATGTCAGTTTTACAAAAAATGAGTTCGGCAGATGCCATTGCTTTAGAAGATAAATATGGAGCGCATAACTACCACCCACTGCCTGTAGTGTTGCATAAAGGCGAAGGTGTATATGTATGGGATATAGAGGGAAAAAAGTATTATGACTTTCTTTCGGCTTACTCAGCAGTAAACCAGGGGCACTGCCATCCAAAAATTATAAATGCAATGATGGAGCAGGCAAAAAGGCTTACGCTTACATCGCGTGCTTTTTATAATGACCAGTTAGGTAGGTATGAAGAGTTTATAACCAAGTTTTTTGGCTTTGATAAAGTATTGCCTATGAACACGGGGGCAGAAGCTGTAGAAACAGCTATAAAGCTATGCCGTAAATGGGCTTATGAGAAAAAAGGGGTTGCCGAAAAAGAAGCTCAGATAATAGTTTGCGAGAACAACTTTCATGGTAGGACTACTACAATAATCTCTTTCAGTAATGATGAAAACGCAAGAAAGAACTTTGGTCCTTATACTGATGGTTTTATAAGGATACCTTATGATGATATTGAGGCACTGGAAAAGGCTGTAAAATCGAGTAAAAATATTGCAGGCTTTTTAGTAGAGCCTATTCAGGGAGAAGCGGGGGTATATGTTCCTGCTGATGGCTATCTGGCGAAAGCTAAAGCACTTTGTGAGGCTAATAATGTGCTTTTTATAGCCGATGAAGTACAGACAGGTGTAGCAAGAACAGGTAAACTGCTTGCTGTACATCATGAAAATGTACAGCCTGATATACTTATTTTAGGCAAAGCCCTTTCAGGCGGTGCTTATCCTGTATCTGCGGTGCTGGCAAATGATGAGATTATGAATGTTATTAAACCAGGCCAGCATGGTTCTACTTTTGGGGGTAACCCGGTTGCGGCGGCAGTAGCTATAGCGGCTCTTGAAGTAATTGAAGATGAAAACCTTGCCGAAAATGCCGAAACACTTGGGCAGCTTTTCCGTGAAAAGATGAATGAGTATATTAAAGGGAGCAATATTGTAACGCTTGTAAGGGGTAAAGGACTGCTTAACGCTATTGTTATTAACGATACCGAAGACAGCTCTACCGCAATGGATATTTGCCTTAAACTTAGGGATAACGGGCTGCTTGCTAAACCAACACATGGTAACATTATCCGCTTTGCCCCGCCATTAGTAATGGATAAAGAGCAGCTACTGGACTGTGTAAGTATTATTACCCGCACACTTAAAGAGTTTGAGAAATAAAAATAAACCAATCAATTATTAATTTAATATTTACTGTTTATGGAAAACAATTCTGCTTTTGATTCTTTTGAACTGCAGCTTACCGATGCTGCTAAGGGTTTTTTAAAAGAAACGGGTAAATGGGCAACTTTCCTGTCAATTGTCGGCTTTATATTTTTAGGATTTCTTATTTTAATAGCCTTTATGATGTTTACTATGGGGGCCTCAGTTTTTGCTACAATGAGTCCTGAAATGAGTGCAATGGGTGCTGCGGGAGGTATAATATACCTTTTAATTGCTCTTTTAAATTTTTTCCCGATATGGTACCTTTATAAGTTTGGTTCTAATATTAAGCAGGCTTTTGCACATAATAACACTGAGCAAATGACTATAGCTTTGGAAAGCCTTAAATCACATTATAAGTTTATTGGAATTTTAATGATTATAGTATTGTCTTTTTATGTACTGTCACTTCTTTTAGTTGTGGCAGGTATTGCGGGCTCTGCAATGTAAATTGTGACTAATGATATAGTTTTCGGACTTATGTTCTGAAATTTTTATAGAAGCTAATTATGAGGATGATGAGGAAAGTAGCAAATACAATATAAAAGAATTAGACAATGGAAAATATTGTAAAATTGTTGAAATTTATACAGCCCGGCATTTTTATATATTGGATGCTAAGTAAGTTTATAGATGTATCACAAAATCAGATTTATAGTATTTTGTATGAAATGTCATCTTTGCTTTTCGTCCTTGCTACTTTTATTATACCTGTATTTATCATTATATATTGGGTTAAAAATGAAAACAGACTAACCAAAAAGACTAGCTTTCATTTACTTTTCCATCTTTTATTTTCTATATTTAATATATATATAATGACTTTAGATCCAGCTGTTTTTAAATAAGAAGCTACAAATGATTTAAATAAATTATATTTTATAATACAAAATTTAGTGAGGTATTGTAAAGCCTACGTAGTTTGCTTTGAGAGTACAATTTTCTATATTAAAAATAAAAAGCTGAAAAATTATTTTTCAGCTTTTTATTTTTTTAAATAATAATATTAAACTTTTATGGAGCCATTATTATTCTTACAACTCTATTATTACCGTAATCAGGTACGCATCCACTTAAACAAAACCAAGCAGGTTTGCATTCTGTACAAGCTAAATCATGTGCTAAACATGTAGCAGAAGAGAAAACGCAACATCCTGTATAATTTCCGCAGCATCCCCAGTCAGAACCACAGCCTATTAGACACCATCCGCTACAGTCATCTGCATGCATAACAGTTACACTATTTTCGATAAAATTATAATAATCATCTTTATCAACATAAAAAGAATATAGTTCATCATATGTAATTTGTTTTTTGCCAGTTTCCCGAATAAAATTTACCATATTTAAATCTGATTCGAAGTTGTAATTATTAGCTTCTTCTTGTAACAGATCAATATTAGCTTTGAGTGGATCAATATTTACTTTCAAATCTTCTTGAAACATAAAGAATGTTCTGTCAACAAGAAATGTAGGGCTAAGTGTGCCTGTAATAACTGATGAATTATTCGCAATTGCCCTTAAATTTGCAGCTACCGCAGATTTTAAATAGGATATACCAGAATACAATGTTAAGTCTAAGCCATTTTTTGTAATCTCGTGGATATATTCTTGGTAACCTTCATCAAGCATAAAGTCTAATTTTTTCATTTCAGCCTTAGACAATTTTATTTCATTCAATTCTGCAGCAAAGTTTAAAGCTTTTCTTTGCTCACCATATTTCCAGCCTTCTTCTGAATTGTCAAATGAATACTCTAAAGAAAACAAAGTAACATCATCCTTCGTATTTCTATAAGTGAAATGAGTTGTATAAACAGAACCTTGTTTATCAATGTAAACTTCTAAATTTCTGTTTTCATTGTCATGGACAATATTATAGGCATTAGTCTGCCCAATTCTTTTTGCACTGGCTGTTGCATCGTTTGATGTATCATCTTTAGTACAGCTTGTTATCATAAGTGCTGAACTGATAATAAAGAGTAAGGAAAATTTTAATTTCATTATAATAAATTTATGGTTAGAGGTGCTAATATATAATATATTTTAAATAAATTAATAATATAATGTTAAATAAATTAATTAAATTCATTTTTTAACTAAATTTAGTATTAAATATTTATATGTTGATTTTTTATTTAATAGATTTATATTTATTAGTCCCAACTTATTTTGTAAATAAGATAAATAGAATTTATCTTATTACTAAATTTGATGACTTATGAAAACAGTATATATAATATTGCTTTTTGCAGCAGCCTTTTTGGCTTTGTATGAACAGTCTAAGGCAGAACCCAACGTAATACTTATGGTTATTGCCATCATTGTTTTTATGATAGGTATAATGAGGCTTATAGCAAAAGTACCCGGCAAAGGAGAAAATAACGACAGCGATGAAAATATTTAATAAGGGAGATGAAGTAACTGTACTTGATGACTCTTTTAACGGCAGGGTAAAAGGGTATAAAAATGGGCGTGTTGTTATAGAAACCCATGAAGGTTTTGAACTTGACTTTGAAGAAAAAGAGCTCGTTAAAATATCAGGGTCTGGAGACGAGCTCAAATCATTATTTGCTTCTCATAGCTTAAGTGCTGTTTTAAAGGAAAAAGAGTTGCCTAAAAAGCGCAGTTTTATAAAAGAGAAACGTAGTAAAAAAGATGATTTTGTTCTTGAGGTTGACCTGCATATAGAAAAGCTTGTGCCAAATAAAAAGGGTATGTCTAACTACGATATATTAACCTTACAGGCTGATACTGCCAAACGCCAGCTTGATTTTGCTATAAAAAACCGTATGCCTAAAGTGGTTTTTATACATGGTGTAGGGGAGGGGGTGCTAAAGGCAGAACTCGATTTTTTATTTGGCAGGTATGATAATATTACATTCAGGGATGCCGACTATCAGAAATATGGGCTTGGTGCTACCGAGGTGTATATAAAACAAAACCCTAACAGGTAAACTGAGAGGGCTTCTGTTTATATAATCATTTATACTTAGTTTTGAGGGATATATTCACCAAAATAGTAATAATCGCCCAAATTAGTATTACTTATGCCGGAAATAACCTCTCCGGGCCTGGAACTGTTTTCAAATTCAATATCATAAAACCGTATCTGGTATCTGTATCCTGTAGCACTGTTAGTATCAGCTATTGATGTAATTTCAACCTGTCCCTGGGTTGCCCTCCATATTGCTGTTAGGGTAGGAGTAACTACAGGCTGGTTAGAGCATATATTATTATTAGTTATTGTGCCACTGTAAACGTATAGCCTTATAGTGTTTTCAGTATCAGTTTCAAGGTTTATAGGATTAAATGTACCTTCCTGGGTTGGGAAGTTTTCAGGATCAAAGTCGAGAACCAAAGCCTCTTGTCCTCTTCTGTTAAAAACAAGCCCATTTTCGCATTCATATATAGGTATAGGTGCTTCGTCCTGTTCACTGCCAAAATCAAAGGTATAGCCAAGCGGTGTTGTTATCGATCCAAAATTAGTGTCAATTATACGCACAGTTTTTCCATCTCTGTTAAAACTTACATCCAGAAGGATAACTGTATGCCTGTAACCTGTAATTCTTTGTGTTTCGTTATTAATTACAGGTGCTGTTGCTATGCCAAGTGTACCACTGCCCTGCCATTCTTCAAGCACACTGGGTGATGCCGCAGGTATATCAGTACAAAACAAATTGCTCTGCCCGGTTACGGCACTATCATAGTTTCTGTAAATAATACTGTTTGTACCAGATAAAGATATTATACGGGGCTGATATTGTAACTGTCCGTCCACAAGTTCAGTTTCAGAGGGTATATTAGCTAAGTTTGCAGGCGGTATGTTTAATATTAAAACTTCAGTACCGTTTATCTTAAAATATATATTACTGTCGCCACACCGGGAAGGAGCAGAATTACCAAAATTGAAAGAATCAAAGTTCATATCGCCATCATCACAGGCTGCAAGGGTTAATAGCAGGAATAAGGCTAATATCTTTTTCATAAAAATGTTTTTAGCAAAAATAATGTTTTTAATTGCTTTACAAAGCATTTTAAACAACGCAATACCAAACATATTATTAGACTCTTTTTATGTAATTTTACCCTGATGAAAAAAGCCTATCTTGATAATGCCTCTACCACACCATTACGGCAGGAAGTAATTGCCGAAATGGTAAAGGTTATGGAAGAAAATTACGGCAACGCCTCTTCTACACACAGTTTTGGACGCAACGCTAAAACGGTACTGGAAACTGCCCGTAAACTGATTGCCAAATGCATTAACGCTGATGCAAGGGAAATTATTTTTACATCGGGTGGTACAGAGGCAGATAACTGGATACTGCGCAGTGCGGTTAAAGATCTTGGTGTAAAAAGAATAATTACTGTAAAAACTGAACATCATGCTGTGCTGAATGTAGTTGAAGCGCTACAGTCAGAGTATCATATCCAGGTAGATTATGTAAAAATCGAGCTTAACGGTACCGTGTGCCTTACCTCCCTTGGGGAACTGCTTTCGCAGAATATACCCACACTAGTAAGCCTTATGCATGTAAACAATGAGACAGGTGTTGTGCTTGACTTAGTACAAATAGGAGAAATGTGCAGGGAGTATAAAGCGTTGTTTCATTCCGATACCGTACAGTCTGTAGGTAAAGAACGGATAGACGTGAAGCAACTGCCTATTGACTTTATGGTTGCAAGCGCACATAAGTTTCATGGTCCTAAAGGTGTTGGCTTTGCCTATGTAAAGAAAAATAGCGGACTAAAAGCCATGATATATGGCGGTGAGCAGGAAAAAGGACTAAGAGCAGGTACAGAGGGTATACATCAAATAGCCGGTATGGCTAAAGCGCTTGATGTTGCTGTTGAGAATTTAGATGAAGAGAGGGAATATATAACATCATTAAAAAAATACTGCCTTGAGCAGTTAGATACATATTTTACCGGATATAAAATAAATGGAGCCAATGAGAGCAGCAATATTGAAAATACCTTTTACAATATACTAAACGTACTGTTGCCATTATCCGAAGAAAAAACGGCCATGATACTATTTCACCTTGATATGAAAGGCATAGCGGTATCAAGGGGGAGTGCATGCCAGTCAGGTAGTATAAAGCCCTCCCATGTTTTAAAGGAAATGCTGAATGATGAGGATATAAAAAAACCATCGCTTCGCATTTCGTTTAGCCACTTTAACACAAAAGAGGACATTGATATGCTTATAGAAGCACTTAAATCGTTACAATAACTTTTAGGTATTTAACTCTTTTGCAAGGGTATCTTTCCACAGCCCCATATATTTCTTTTTATACTTAGGGTCTGTTTCGGTGTCTATTAAATCTATCGATTTGCTTTTTAGCTTTTCATCACGGGTATTATCATATATCTTTTTAAAAACTTCAAGTATATCATACCGTAACAGCGTACAGTTTTTTTCAACCGTACAGTCATTAAACCTTATTGTAAGCTGCTCAACTATTTCTTTCTCCAGTTTTTCGCTGGCTATGGCAACTTTCCATAAAGACTGTAATGTGTGCCTTGCGGTTACAAAACGTTCATCATGCGTAATCTTCATAATCCTGTCTAAAGATTCTAAAGCCCTCTCAGGGTCACTTTTGGCAAGGTTACTCATTAATTGTGCCGCTATAGCCCGCTGATGGTTATCGCCATGCAGCAGTGCCAGCAAATCATCCCATGCAATCCCTATCCAGCCAACAGGCTCATTGCTTTCATTTAAAAGATACTGAAAAGAATGATACCTTAACTCTGCATCTTTACTGTAAAGGTTGTCAAGATGTTCACGTATTCTTTCATTCATATTCTCTCAGTTTTTAGGTTGTTAACAGGCAGTGGTATAAGTAAAGTTACAAATTTTGTACAGAACGAACTTCTTAATCTGTTAAAACCCTATTAAAACATACAGCAATAAAAATCCGCCCTGATAATTCAAAGCGGATTTAGTATTTATGTTTGCTTGTTATTATAAGTGTATCACTTCATCATAAGCAGCGGCAACAGCTTCCATTACAGCCTCACTCATGGTTGGGTGCGGGTGTACAGCTTTCAGTACCTCATGGCCTGTAGTTTCCAGCTTACGGGCTACAACAGCTTCGGCTATCATATCAGTAACGCCTGCGCCAATCATGTGGCAGCCTAACCATTCGCCATACTTAGCATCAAAAATTACTTTTACAAAACCATCAGGTGTACCTGCGGCTTTTGCCTTACCTGATGCCGAGAATGGGAACTTACCTACTTTAAGCTCATAGCCTTTTTCTTTAGCCTGTTTTTCGGTTAAGCCTACAGAAGCTATTTCCGGAGTAGCATACGTACAGCCCGGTATGTTGCCATAATCTAATGGCTCTACATGCATACCTGCAATTTTTTCTACACATAAAATACCTTCGGCAGAAGCAACGTGCGCCAGTGCCTGACCCGGAGCAACATCGCCAATGGCATAATAGCCCGGTATATTGGTCTGGTAGTATTTGTTTACCAATATTTTATCTTTATCTGTAGCGATACCTGTTTCTTCAAGACCGATATTTTCTATGTTCGATTTTATACCTACTGCCGAAAGCACGATATCCGCTTCTAGTACTTCTTCGCCTTTAGAAGTTTTTACGGTAGCCTTAACGCCATTGCCCGATGTATCTACTTTTTCTACAGAGGCGTTAGTCATTATCTTGATGCCCGACTTTTTAAGCGAACGCTCAAATTGTTTAGAGATATCCTCATCTTCTACAGGAACAATGTTTGGCATAAACTCAACAATGGTAACATCTGTACCCATAGCGTTGTAAAAATGTGCAAACTCAACACCTATAGCACCGGAGCCTACCACAATCATCGATTTTGGCTGCTCTTTAAGCGTCATTGCCTGACGGTAGCCAATAACCTTTTTACCATCCTGTGGCAGGTTTGGCAATTCACGCGAACGTGCGCCTGTAGCAATTATAATATGATCTGCGGTGTACTCGGTAGTTCTGCCTTCTTTATCAGTAACATCTACTTTTTTGCCCGGCTTTACTTTACCCGCACCGTCTATAACGTCGATTTTATTTTTTTTCATAAGGAACTGAACACCTTTGCTCATGCCTTCGGCTACGCCACGGCTGCGCTCTATAACGGCGTTAAAATCCTTGTCAAACTCTTTAATGGTAAGTCCGTAATCAGAAGCATGCTTAAGGTAATCAAAAACCTGTGCACTTTTAAGCAACGCCTTTGTAGGGATACAACCCCAGTTAAGGCAAATGCCGCCAAGGTTTTCTTTTTCTATAACAGCTACCTTAAAGCCTAATTGAGAAGCCCTTATAGCTGTAACATAACCTCCGGGACCGCTTCCTAAAACAATAATATCGTATTTCATCAGTAAATAATTTGCACGTTAAATTTATGCGTACGAAAATAAGTATTTATTTGCAAAGAGGGAAATGTTTTGATTGTAGAATACTTACATATGAAAAACAGGTAAAAATACGTGTTAATATAATTGTTAAAATTAATATATTTACAAGAACCTTAAATTATTAGTTATGGCTAAAAACCCAAAAATTGAATTTTATAAAATTAGATTAACTCCTATCAATGAAGATTCTTTAACTTTTAGAGATTTGAACTGCCATATCTATAAATCATTCGATAATAGAGAGTTGCCAGAAAATATAAATGATGGGCAATTAATGGCTGATTTTTTCAGACACTTTTTCTTCAAAATTGATGGGGGTGCCATTGTCAATGAATCGAAGAGAAAAGCATTTAAGGCTAAATACTCAAGAGAAAATTTAGAAGAGAATACAATTCATTTAATGTCAGAAAGAAACATTATTTATGGTGTAATAAAGGGCGGAGAATTTGATACAGGTAAAACATTAGGTGTTGTAGATAATCCAAATGCAGAAGAACGTAGGTTAAATAGAAATCAGTTAATCACTGATGATTTTTATTTCTTATTATATACACCTTTAGATAAAAATGTGGGAGTTTTAATCTTACAAAGCTATACCAGAGATAACGTTACTGACATATTTAAACCATTCATTGAAAACTTATTTAAGCTTAGAGGAATATCAAATAAAGCAACTGCTAGTATCTTTATGCCAGAAGCAATTCAGAATAGATTTAAGAGGAATAGCATTGTTAAAAAGTTTGTGTATTCGAATAGATTCCTTGTGAATGAAATGCATGAACAGACAATGCAAGCAGGAGACTTTACAATTAATGTTGAAATAAAGTCTCATGGAGACCAGATTAATTTAAACAATTTGCCTTGGTGGAAGAGAGTACTCGGTGAATCTCTTTTGAGAGTTACTTCACAGGAGCAAAGACAACTTGAGACTTTTAATTTACAAAAGGGATATATAAAGGCAAACGTTGGTGAAGGTACGCCTACAAAGTTCTCACTCAATGAAGAAGAAATTGAAATTAAACCAACAATCTATTTATCAAATCATATCAATTTAGAAGATAATGGTGTACCTTTATTTGATGAATTACATGAGTTTTCGCTGCAAACATTAGTAAATGAAGTTATGCGAGATATTTATCCTGAAGATTTTTTAAATGAAGACTAAAAATAATTTAATATTAATTATTAAGGAAAGCTATAGATGGAGAAATAGAAAACTCTTGGAGCGAGAAGGATTTATTGAACCTAAGCTTACGTGCTATCAATTTTTTAAATCTAATTTATTGATTATAATTATTTCACTTATATTGTCGTTGATTATTTACGGCTATATTGATAAAGATTTTGCAGGATATATTATTGGAGCACTTTCAATTTTTGTTGGTTTGTTTACTACAGTTTTAATATTGGTATTC
>JBQGDD010000025.1:0-3828 GCA_052038845.1 Dyadobacter sp.
CACGAATGAGGTCAATAAACAAAGGTTCTGCGTGTAATACTTTTACGGGTGTCCTGGCTTCAGTTTCTGCAATGTACAGGCTGTCAGAAAGTACTTTATTGTTTTCGGTATCGTTATCTTCCTGTGCGTTAGAATTATAGGAAACGATAAGCAGTAATGCTATAGCTATCGAATGTTTTAAATTATTCATTATTAAAGTTTATTTATACATGTAGAACCTTTGCTGTGGCAAAGCTTATTTATAAGGCTGTATTATATAAACTTTATTTCGGGGGGCGGGGAATGTATTTCAAAAACAGGCTTAACGTGTCCGTTAATTTTCCAAAAAAAATTGTGTTTTTTATAAAGGTAAAAATTTTGCGCAGTTAATACAGCTAATGGTATAGTAAAGCAATTTATTTCAAACACTTTTTTACCTGAATACCCGGTATCATTATCTGTGTTGTTTTCGGGTATTAAATCATCAAACCCCATCAGCTTTTCTATAATAATTTCTAAAATAGTGTCCTGGTCATTCAGTGTAATGCTATCAGGTAAGTATTCAGCATAAGCATCAGGTGAATCTGCACTGCAATTAAGTATAAACAGAGCTATAAAGCCCCACATAAAATTTATAAATGAAGAATTTCTTAAAGTTTGCATTATATTACCTCGGACTCATTTTTTGCAAATGTAACATTTCTTGTTTTATAGTAAATAGCTTTAACATTGCGCATTAATAAAAATACCCCCGGTAAAGGAGGCATTTTTCAAAGTAAAAAATATATAACCTAAACAATAGTAGTGGCAGTAGTGGAAAAGTCTATAATAACCTGCCTGTTTATAATATCATCAAGTGTTTCCCTTTCACGTATAAGATGACCTTTGCCTTCATACCATAAAACCTCTGCCGGGCGTAATCTTGAGTTATAGTTGCTTGCCATAGAAAAGCAGTACGCCCCTGCATTGCGAAAGCATAATATATCACCTTCCTTAATTTCGGGTATCCTGCGGTTGCTTGCAAAAGTATCTGTTTCACATATATACCCAACTACCGAATAAAACCGCTCTTTACCTTTAGGGTTAGACAGGTTTTCTATATGATGATAAGAGTTATACAGCATTGGGCGTATTAAATGGTTAAACCCGCTGTCAATCCCTGCAAAAACTGTAGATGTAGTTTGCTTTACCACATTAACTTTTGCCAGGAAAAAACCGGCTTCGCTTACTAAAAATTTACCGGGTTCAAAAGCAAGTGTCAGTTCACGCCCGTATTCTTTACAAAAAGAATTAAAGCGTTTGCTTAATTTTTTGCCCAGTTCTTCAACATCGGTTTCTATATCCTCAGTTTTGTAAGGTACTTTAAAGCCACTTCCAAAGTCTATAAATTCCAAATCTTTAAAATTTTTGGCAGTGTCAAAAAGTATTTCTGCTGCATATAAAAATACCTCTACATCAAGTATATCAGACCCTGTGTGCATATGTATTCCGTTAATGTGCATCCCGGTGTTTTCTACAATGCGTAACAGGTGAGGCATCTGGTGTATTGATATACCAAACTTACTGTCTATATGCCCAACAGATATATTACTGTTTCCCCCTGCCATAACATGGGGGTTTATACGTATGCATACAGGTATATCAGGGTGTTTAGTTCCAAACTGCTCCAGTATAGATAAGTTGTCTATGTTTATCTGTACACCTAAAGCGGCAACCTCCTCTATTTCTTCCATTGAAACACCGTTTGGCGTGTATATAATTTTAGACGGTTCGGCTCCAGATATTATACCGAGCTGTACTTCCTGTAATGATACAGTATCAAGCCCGGAGCCAAGCCTGTTTAGCAACTTTAATATTGATATATTGGAGAGTGCCTTTACAGCATAGTTAATTCTTAAGTTAGATACCTTAGAGAAAGCATTTTCAAGCCTGTTAAACTGAGATTCTATTTTAGCCGCATCATATACATAAAGGGGGGCATCAAACTCTGTAGCTAATTGTAAAAGATTTTTAATTTCCATTTTAAATACTGTTAATACTGCAAAATTATAGGGCAGAGGTATTTATACCAAAAAATGCAATAGTCTATAACAAAATATAACAAAAAGTTTTAAATATAACTTAATGTTGCGTTTTTGTAAATTGAATTATTTATAAGAAGTTGTTTATCTGAAAAGCCCTTAAATACTGCATTTATCATTTATTTAAGAAACAATGCTTACAATTTATTGTGTGTATAGTGTTAAAATTTAAATTTATCCTTGTTTTTTAATATTTATTTATGTTATATTTGACATATCATTAAACCAAAATTAACATTGCCTATAGACAAAATTACTTTTTAGGAACTACAGGTTTCTGAATTTTACGAAAACCAAATTCAAAAAACGCTAAAAAGTATTGCTATGGCTAATGTTGTAATTCCAGACGCTGTCCTGGTGAAAAATTATGTTGAAGGTGATGAAAATGCCCTTTCTGCTTTAATATCAAGACACCAATCTAAAATTTACGGTTTTATTTATTCTAAAGTGACTGACAGAGATATATCTGATGATATTTTTCAGGATACTTTTATTAAAGTAATTAAAACGCTAAAGTCAAATTCGTATAATGAAGAGGGTAAGTTTCTTCCCTGGGTTATGCGTATAGCCCACAACCTTATTGTTGACCATTTCAGGAAAAACAAAAAGATGCCAATGTACAGGGAAACAGAAGAGTTTTCTATTTTCTCTATCATGTCTGACAACTGCCCTAATATTGAAAGCAGGATAATTACAGAACAGGTTGAGTACGACCTGCAAAGGCTTATTGAAGAACTGCCTGATGACCAAAAGGAAGTACTGCAGATGAGAATGTACCAGGATCTTAGCTTTAAAGAAATAGCAGACTTAACCGGTGTGAGCATTAATACTGCTTTGGGCAGAATGAGGTATGCACTAATGAACCTTAGAAAAGTTATAGAAAAAAATAAAATTATTTTAACCAATTAAGCAATATACAGGGCTGCTTTGCGTTGATATAGGAAATAAATAAACAAACAATTTTCTATATGGCAAAAATTTACTCTAAAAAGCAATTAGCACCTGAAATGTTACCTAAAAAAGAAACAGTTGATTTTTTATTAAACTATTCCAAAGTATTGAAAATAGTAAAGACTGAGAACGGTACATTTGAAAACATTGCTAATTAAAAAAAACCTCCCCATAAAAACTATCGGGAGGTTTTTTTATTTTTAAAATAATCTTCCAGTACTGATTTTCTGCCTATAGTACCGGTTATAATATCCTTATCAAGATTCCAGCCCCGCGCAGGAGAGTATTGCCTTCCATACCATATAATCTGCAGGTGGAGGTCATTCCATAATGCTTCCGGGAAAAGGCGTTTTGCGTCCTTTTCAGTTTGTACTACATTTTTTCCATTGCTAAAACCCCAGCGGTACATAAGCCTGTGTATGTGGGTATCTACAGGAAAAGCAGGCACACCAAACGCCTGAGACATTACCACACTTGCTGTTTTATGCCCCACCGCAGGCAACTCTTCCAGTGCCTCGAAGCTGGCGGGTACTTTGCCGTTATGCTTTTCAATTAAAATTTCAGACAACCCGTGTACTCCCTTAGCTTTCATGGGCGAGAGGCCCACAGGCTTTATTATCTCCCTTATTTCATCTATGCTCAGCTTTACCATATCATACGGATTATCGGCACGCTCAAACAACAGCGGGGTAATTTGGTTTACCCTGACATCGGTGCTTTGTGCCGACATTAATACGGCTATTAATAGGGTATAAGGGTCTTTATGGTCTAGGGGTACAGGTATGGTTGGGTATATTTCTTTTAGCGTATCAATAAC
>JBQGDD010000026.1:0-5010 GCA_052038845.1 Dyadobacter sp.
TTGGCTTGGAAGGAACATCGCTGCAGCAGGAAACAAGAGAAATGATGGATCGCTATAAGGTGGGCGGTTTCATTTTTTATCAGGATAATATTGAGGATATGGCCCAGACAGCAAGTCTGGTTAATGAGCTGAAAGAGGCGAATCGCGAACAATCCGTACCGTTATTCCTCGGTATCGATCAGGAAGGCGGGCGTGTTGACCGAATGCCTGCAGACGTCACAAGCGTCCCCAGCCCGCGCATGGTTGCGGAGCAAGATGACAAACGCTACTCCTATGCCAGCGGGCTTGCCTTGGGAACGCAGGTTAGAGCGCTTGGATTAAATCTCGACTTTGCTCCTGTCCTGGATGTGAACAGTAATCCCAACAATCCAGTGATTGGGGACAGGGCTTATGGGGACGTGCCTGAGCAAGTCATTCGTCATGGTCTGGAGGCCATGGAAGGCATTCGTTCTGCCCGTGTCATCCCTGTCGTCAAGCACTTTCCGGGTCATGGGGATACAGGAACTGATTCTCATTACTCATTGCCCTATCTGCCTTTTACTAAAGAACGTCTTGAAGATATTGAATTTTACCCATACAAAAAGTTATTTAATGAAGGGCTTGCGAGTATTATGGTTGCGCATTTAAATGTACCAAGTATAGAGCCGACACCTAATTATCCTACCTCATTATCATATAACACTATAACTAATATCGTTAAAAAAGAGCTTGGTTTTAAGGGGCTTATATTTACTGATGCCTTAAATATGAAGGGAGCAAGCAGCTTTATGCAGCCCGGTGATATTGATGTTGAGGCATTTTTGGCAGGGAATGATATTTTGCTCTTTTCTGAAAATGTGCCAGTTGCAATAGAAAAATTCAGACAGGCACACTGTGATTCTGTTTTAACTGATGAAAGGCTGGAGTATTCTGTAAAAAAAATACTTGCTTACAAGTACAGGGTGGGGCTAAATAAATACAGGCCCATAGATTTAAAGAATCTTTATACTGACCTGAATGATTATATTTATGATGATTTAAATTATAAATTATATGAAGATATAATCACGGTACTGAAAAATGATGATGAGATATTGCCAATTGAGCATTTAGAGAGAGAGAAAATAGCCTATGTAAAAATGGGCGATGATAATGGCGCAACATATCTTGAAATGCTTCAAAAATATGCAGAAGTTACAGAAGTACAGGTAGACAGTCTCCATTTGCTTAAGGAAAGGCTAAATGAATTTACTAAAGTAATAGTGGGCTACCATAAAGCTGACGGTGCATGGAAAAAACATGATTTCAGTACTAAGGAATTACAGTGGCTTGATGCTATCGCTAAGGATAAAAAGGTTATCCTCACAGCATTTTCAAAACCGTATTCGCTAAATGCTTTATCAAACATACACAATTTTGAAAGTATAGTACTGGCTTATCAGAATAATGAAATAGCACAAACCGTTGCTGCTGAAATTATTTTTGGTGCTTTAGGCTCAAAAGGCAAAACCCCGGTATCTATAGCCAATGCATTTAAAGTTAATGATGGTGTAAATACCCGCCAGTTAAACAGGCTTGGTTTTACAACCCCACATAATGTAGGTATGAACACCGCTATGCTTACCAAGATAGACCTGATTGCACAACGCGCTATTACTGAAAAAATGACTCCGGGGCTTCAGGTGCTTGTGGCAAGAAAAGGTAAAGTAATATATCAAAAATCATTTGGCTATCATACGTATGACAAGGATATGAAAGTAGTTAATTCAGATGTTTATGATGTAGCGTCTTTAACTAAAATATTGGCAACCCTTCCTAACATAATGCAGATGTACGACCGCAATAAGGTAACGCTGGATGCAAAACTGGGAGATATGCTGCCTGTTTTTGCCAAAACTGATAAAAAGAAGATAACTTTAAAAGATATGCTGCTTCATCAGGCAGGTTTTCAGCCCTGGATGCCGTTTTATCAGGAAACACTGGACAGCAATAAGCGCCCCGACTCATTGTATTACAGAAAACTGTACAGTCCTGAATTTCCGCATCAGGTAGCAGATTTGCTTTATTTGAGAAAAGATTACCCTGATACTATTATTAAACGGATAGCAGATAGCAAGTTATTAAAGAAAAAAGAATACAGGTACAGTGACTTTTCATTCATCATATTAAAAGAATACTTAGAAAAACAATCTGGAAAACCTCTTGATGTATTGAGTGATGATGCATTTTACAAACCATTGGGAGCTGCCTTTACAACGTATAACCCGTTACGAAAGTTTGATATGTGTGTAACTCCTCCAACTGAAGTGGATAATTATTTCCGCTATCAGGTAGTACAGGGATATGTACATGATATGGGTGCAGCTATGATGGATGGAGTTGCCGGTCATGCGGGCTTATTCTCTAACGCTATGGATATAGCCAAAATAATGCAGATGTACCTTAATAAAGGCAATTATGGTGGCAGACAGTATTTTTCTGCTGAAACATTCGATGCTTTCAATACCTGTTACGAATGTAAAGATGGTAACAGGAGGGGGCTTGGCTTTGATAAGCCACAAATAACAAACCCTGGGCCTACATGTGATTGTGTTTCCAAACAAAGTTTTGGGCATACGGGCTTTACAGGAACAATGGCATGGGCAGATCCTGAAACTGAAATTGTATATATTTTCTTATCGAACAGGACGTATCCTGAAGCGACAGAAAACAGGTTATCTAAAGGAAATATTAGGGAAGACATCCAGAAAGTGATACAGGATGCAATTATGGACGATAATAAATAAGCAAAATGCAATATAATGCTGCAACACCATCTGAGTATATGCAGATGATACCTGATGACAGGAAAGAAGCAATGGAAAAGTTACGTAGCACCATTGCGGATAATATACCGCCTGGTTTTGAAGAAAACGTAGGTTATGGTATGCTGGGGTGGGCTGTACCGCATACACTTTATCCTGATGGTTATCATTGCGAACCTAAACAGCCCCTGCCTTTTTTAAGTATTGCTTCGCAAAAGAATTCCATTTCTTTTTACCATATGGGTATTTATGCTGATAAAGAACTTTATGACTGGTTTGTAGCAGAATATCCTAAACACAGTACAACAAAACTGGATATGGGTAAAAGCTGTATACGTTTTAAAAATCCTAAAAATATTCCTTATAACCTTATAGGTGAACTGGTTTCTAAAATCACTCCACAACAATGGATAGTTATGTATGAAGCTAATTTAAAGCGGTAAATACTTTTTTCTAGGCTTGTTAATTTATTAAAGAAACAGGTTTTGCCTGTTTTTTTTCGTTAAATTCGTTACCTTATTTTTTGATACTTTATGAAAATCGCAATAGTATGTTACCCAACCTTTGGCGGTAGCGGTGTTGTAGCTACAGAGCTTGGGCTGGAACTGGCACGCAGGGGACACGAAATACACTTTATAACCTATAGCCAACCTGTGCGGCTTGCACTGCTAAACCCAAATATCCATTATCACGAAGTACACGTACCAGAATATCCTTTATTTCATTATCAACCCTATGAGCTTGCCCTATCAAGCAAGTTGGTAGATATGGTAAAACTGCATAAAATTGAACTGCTTCATGTGCATTATGCAATACCACACGCTTATGCGGGCTATATGGCTAAGAAAATGCTTAAAGAACAGGGCATTAAAATACCTATGGTTACTACACTGCATGGTACTGACATAACATTGGTGGGCAACCACCCTACCTACAAACCAGCAGTTAGTTTTAGTATAAACCATTCCGATGTGGTTACATCGGTATCTCAAAACCTTAAAGACGAAACCTACAGGCTGTTTGACATTAAGCGTGATATTACCGTTATTCCTAACTTTATAGAGATAGATAAAAACAGGATGGATGAGAGTTCGCAATGCCACCGCTCAATGATGGCAACTGAAACTCAAAAAATTATCACTCATATAAGTAACTTTAGGAAAGTTAAGCGCATACCCGATGTTATCAGGATATTTTTTGAAATACAAAAACAAGTTCCAGCAAAATTAATGATGGTGGGCGACGGTCCTGAACGTGTACCTGCTGAAAGGCTTTGTGATGAATTGGGTATTAGCGAAAAGGTAATATTTTTTGGCAACAGTAGTGAAATCGATGAGATACTTTGTTTTTCTGACTTATTTCTGCTACCTTCAGAAACAGAAAGTTTCGGTTTGGCGGCATTAGAGGCTATGGCTTGCGGGGTTCCTGTAATATCCAGTAATACAGGTGGGCTGCCGGAAGTTAACAAAGACGGATACTCTGGTTATCTTGGTAATGTAGGCGATGTTAAAGAGATGGCAGAAAAAGCAGTTTCGATACTTTCAGATGATAAAAAACTGTTTGAATTTAAATCTAACGCACTAAAAGTGGCACAGGAATTTGATATCCAGAATGTAATGCCGCAATATGAAGAATTGTACAGAAAAGCTTTAAAAAAATACAAATGAAAAAGTTAGCCTTATTTATATTATTTGCTTTAGTGATAATTAGCTGTAAAAGCCAAAGGGGAGCAGATGGTTCACCCGGTATGAAAGGGGAACAAAATTTTGCTATCCTCAAAGAGGCTGAGTATGGCGGGAGGGAAACAGAATCACACGAGGTGATACGCTCTCAGCAGGAACTGGATGCTTTATTTAAAGAACTTGGGCATAACAGAATGAGCGTTGATTTTTCTGCATATAATGTGGTAGCCGTTTTTATGGGACAGAAAAGCACAGGCGGATATAAAATAACAATAGAAAATGTAAGTGTTAAGGGCAGCACAGCACAGGTACTTACCAAAACTACTGTTCCTGAACCTGATGGAATGGTAAGTATGGCACTAACCCAGCCCTATTGCATAGCATATATTCCTAAAACAGAAAAAGTTGAAGTAAAGGAAAACCCTGTGCTATTAAAGAAATAGGATTTATAAATCCTATTTCTCTTTTCTGTGTACAATAAGTTTATCAATTATTGCCTTTGCCATTCCGTCAGTATAGGTTTTATCTCCGGTAACTAAAATTCC
>JBQGDD010000027.1:0-1879 GCA_052038845.1 Dyadobacter sp.
AGGCTGCCGTAAGAATAATTAGTGTTTTTAGAATCAAGCACCAACTGCCCATTATTCCATGTAACCTCAAGGTTTTTACTAATACCTGATTTTTTTTGGTAGACTTTTAAAGGGATAAAATAACTAAGAATCTTTTTGAGCATTGAGAGTAATATTACAAAACGTAAATATATTTTTTATAGCTGTATTTTTACCACATTCTAAAAAATATCAGCAAATTAAATTTCTCAGTATCATAGATAAATGATTAAGAATAGTTTAACGATTCATTAAATTAAATTAACATTAAGATGGAGTAATTTTAATCTATTAGTTGGAATTAATATAAGCCAATAAGATACGCTGACTTCTATTATTGCTTCTCAGCAAAGATATTTAAGATAATTTGTGTTTGTTTTATTGGTTAATTGCCCTGGTGTTTGGCTTTTTATAAAGTTAAAGCCAGGGTTTTTTATTTTCTGCTTGTATAGCTTTTAAAAGTACCATCAGTAAAAAATAGTACTATTTTTTCTATATCAGTTTCCTGAGTACTGCTAACCATATTTACCACATCCTGATTTTTTAATTGTACAGGCTCTTCTTCTGTGAATAAATCTAAGCTGCTCTTACTTTCTGTTTTTAAATTGATGGCAGGAGAAGAGGGGGGAGAGTTTTTTGAAACACCTTCATTTTTCGGAAAATCACCTATACCGTTTAGCAGCCAATACAAATCTACTTCAGGGAAATTCTCATTTACTTTCATTATAAAATCAAGACTCGGTTTATTTCTTCCGGATAATAAATGAGATAGCGCAGAGCGTTGCACACCTATTTTATCTGCAAAAACCGATGCTGATAAACTGTAATAATCTAAAATTATCTCTATCCGTTTTATAAATTCTTCTGTGTTTATCATTGTAAACTAACTTGAACTGTTATATAGTTTACAAATGTAAATAAATAAAATCATTCCTCAAAATAAAGAAGAAAAGAAATAGATATAATTAAACAAAGGGTATATATAATACAGTCAAATAACCTGATAATTAATTTTTTAGAATGTAAAATAAAGTGATTAGCTATTCAGATGTAAATCAGCCTAAAAGTAATGTTACAAATGTAAACAATAGGCAATATTATTCCGTTTACATTTGTAAAAACGAAGTTGTTTACTTTTGTAATCAAATAAATACTATGGATTATCAGCAACTTTTTGATACATATAAAGAGAATAACTTACAGGGCAGGTATATACATAATAGCCATATAGAGCCTTTATTAAGTCAATATAAAAGCCATTTTAAAATATCAGTTTTAGGGAAGTCTTCATTAGATAGACCTATATATAATGTTGTGGCAGGAAACGGTGAAACAAAAGTTTTTATATGGTCTCAAATGCACGGAAATGAAAGTACAACCACGAAAGCTGTTTTTGATTTTCTAAATTTCCTGAAAAGCATTGACGCTGAAGCAAAAGCTTTTTTAGAAAAATTTACTTTTTCTGTTATACCCATTTTAAACCCCGATGGCGCATTTGCTTATACAAGAGAAAATGCCAATGGTGTAGACCTTAACAGGGACTCGGTAAACCTATCGCAACCCGAAAGCAGGATATTAAGAGAGGCTTTTGAAGCGTTTCAGCCAGATTATTGCTATAATATGCACGACCAGCGTACTATATTTGGAGTAGGAGAAGATAATCTTAAACCTGCAACGATTTCTTTTTTAGCTCCTTCTTATAATGAGGAGAGGGAAATAAACCAAAATAGGCAAAAGGCTGTAAATGTTATAGCTGCTATGAATGCAACCTTGCAGCAGTATATACCGGGACAGGTAGGCCGGTTTGATGATTCCTTCAATATAAACTGTATTGGAGATATGTTTCAGTCGTTAGGTGTGC
>JBQGDD010000028.1:0-6314 GCA_052038845.1 Dyadobacter sp.
GGCTCGGAATTATGACCCGTCTATTGGGCGCTGGTTCAATATTGACCCGCTTGCTGAAGTATCAAGGAGGTTTTCGCCATACACATATGCACTTGACAACCCGGTGTACTTTATTGACCCAGATGGGATGATGGCGGATGATTTTGGGAGTGCATCGCCAAATTTAAATTTGACTGATTTGGAAAAAACCATAGATAATGGTAATCAGGAAACTGCGGATATAGGGTATGGAAGGACTGTGACAAGGAGTAGTTCTATGATTGCCGGGATATTGGATTTTATGCCTGACATGAGTAGTCGAAGTGTTTCAATGGATGATACTAATGAATCAAATAATAATTCCAACGCATCAAATATAAATCAATCTGAACAATACGCTGCTGGACAAAATGATGGGGGTGGTGATCCTCCACCAGATCTTTGGGAAATGTTTCTATCTTTGTTTAAGAAGCCTAAAAGTGCTGAAGAATCCTACAGAAGAGAAGAAGCAAGTAATATATTTTATGAATCTACAGAAAAAACTATAGCTGTAGGATTATATTTTCATGAAATGACCTTTGATATAGCAACTATACCGTTTGGAGGTCCAGGTAAAGTTCAAGGAGCTAAAGGAGTAGGAAAGAGTTTTAGTAAAATTTCTAACAATCTTTTGAAGAAATACAAAATAGATGCACACAAATTGAAAATGGAATGGTTGGGAGATAAAGCAAAAATTTCACGTTACGACTTGTATAAAGACACAAAGACAGGTGAAGTACTGATTTTGCAAAAAGGAGGAACAGGAACTCCTATAAAAACAGGAGAGTTTATAAAGTAATAAAAATAGAAATGACACAGATAAAATTAATATTTGTAGCATTTGGAGATCTTTTAAATCCAAATATATTTACAAAGATAGCCAGATTATCACCGACTTCAATTGGGTATAAAGCAGATCCTATTCCCGATCGTAAACTTGGTTTAGTAAGAAAAGAAACTCGTTGGGAATATTCATTTGATTTTATTGAAACACTATTATTTGATGATATTGCTAATTTATTTATAGAGCATTTTAGTCCAAATATCAACGAAATATCTAAATATATTAATGAAAATAATTTAGAGACAAAATTATATTTAATTGTAGAGATTGTTGATGAAGAAACTCCTGCCTTATATTTTGACAGGAATTTTATGCATTTGATAACAAAGATGAATGGAGAAATAGACATTGATTTATACAATATAAATCAATAAAAATCTACTAAAAATTTTTAAATTCATTTAAGATGATTCATCGCTATGCCAAATCGAACTTGGGGACATAGTAAGGGACATCAATTAACTAATGATTAAATTTTTGAAAGAAAATGGCTGGACAATACCATAATAAAAGAAATATATATAAAACAATCTTGTTTGATTGGATCAAATCTTCAATTGAAAATAAATCGTGGGAAAAATATGATGACTTACATTTAGATGAAATTGATTTTGAATTCAAGCAAAAAATCATCTTGGATTGAAGGTTCGATTTTTATCTATGAAATTATATTATACAATAAAATCTGATTCATATAGCTGTCTCTTGGTAATTCCCTTGGCTTATTCTGATACAAAAACTGACATTAGTTATTTAACATGTAGTAGCATTAAGTCATTACTAGACTTGACCCCACCTTCATTTTATCTTTATCCCAATTGTGAAGTTAATTATGAGGAAACTCTTGAAAGTTTAGTTTTTTTTAGAAAAACTAAACGCTGATTGTAATTATAATGTTTTTTTAAAGAGTATGAAGAATTTGAAGGAGAATATGACAGATACATCTAAGGTTTAACTAAAGCTTTGAAAATCGTCAGCAAATGTATGGATGAAGAAAAAAACACAAGCAGTTATGTTTGACACATATAAATCATACTTTAGTTAGTGCTATATTTCTATTTATTCTTAAAATGATTAATGGTACAACATACAATTTAGAGGTTTTATATGACGCAGCAACAAACTCTATTTGGCACTTTAAATATTTTAATTAATACCTATGTTAAATAAAGACATACAACAGATTTATAAGCTAATCGATAAATATTTATTAGAACAAATTAGTAATAAAGTTTTTTGTGATGAATTTTATTACATATATTCCCTCGGCATAGATAAAGAGAAATTAAGTCATAATGAGAAAAAAATTTTTTCTGAGCTAGATGAAGTAGTTTCTAGATTTTCACAGTATCCTGAAGATCATGAATTAGATTCTAATGCTTTTTATACAGAGGAAGAATTGAAAGCAAAAATTTTTCAAACTAAACTAAAACTAGTATCACAATGAGTATTCATATACCAACAATAAATTTTCATCATCATTATAAATCATGATTTGAGTTATATTAAATGGTAAGTATTAGAAGGATTCATGGACT
Organism: Dyadobacter sp.; assembly: GCA_052038845.1. GTDB lineage: Bacteria > Bacteroidota > Bacteroidia > Flavobacteriales > Flavobacteriaceae > Flavobacterium. The sequence continues at coordinate 2,401 of JBQGDD010000028.1, forward strand.
ATAGAAAATTAAATACAAAAGAAGCAATACTTCTAGATTTTTTAATAAAATCAGCTTCAATCAATATTCCATTAAATTGGCAAGAAACATTACGCGTCAAAGAGATGGATGATAATGAAATGGGTAGTTTAGCACTGTTTCCATCAAATATTGATAATAATAGAGCATTTGGAAAGAAAGCTAGTGAATGTTCATTTAAAGATAAAGATGGTATTGTGGTAATAGCTTCTCTATATTTAGATGATAATGGGAAATTATTTGAATTAGATATTTGGAAGACAGATTTTAGTCCAGTAATTCAAATTCCAGATAAATTTGACCATATAACTTAAATTCAAAAAAGGTATTACCTAATATTTTACAGCTATTTCAATAATTTTTAAAATTAAAAACTGTATTACAATAACTTAATTTTATTTAATTGAGGGCTGGTTTAATATTGACCCCTTAGCGGAGGTGTCACGACGGTTTTCGCCATACACCTATGCACTTAACAACCCGGTTTATTTTATTGACCCGGATGGGATGATGGCAGATGATTTTGGGAGTGCATCGCCTGAATTGAATTTGACTGATTTGGAAAGTACGATAGATGGCTCTGATGGATGGATTACACAGTTAAATGGTAATGGAACTAAAACACACACCTATAATTCTAATATAAATACTGTACAGGAAGCTGAAACAGCAGGTTATACAGATGTTGAAAACGTCCGTAATGCTGTTAATGTTACAGCGGTTGATAATAGTTATTCATATAATTTAAATCCAGATGGCACTGTATCAAATGCCAACACAGGCGACTATGTGTCTTTAGACTATTCTGGTGAAAGAGGAAGGATGACAACTGCTGCAGGTAGTGAAATTGTTACCAGTAGTATTTGGAATAGGATGGCGAATAATACTTTCCGCGAGAGTGGCGCAATAACTCAAATGGATTTTAGCTCTCCTTTTTTTGTCGGCGGCGCAATAGCTTCATTTTTTAATACAACAAGTACTGTATATAGGGTTTATGGTGGTGATGCTCGCCCAGATGGATATTCATGGACTCCAGATAACCCCAATAGGGTGCCGGATTTTCGTGATAGTGCAGGTCTTCCATCTGGTGGTGAAAGTGGAGCTAATAATACTGGTAGATTTGTCATTGAAGGAACCGTTAAAAATAAAAAGATTATGAGGAAAAAAATGGCAGACCCATTAGACGGTAAGGCAGGGAATGGTGTTAGAGAATATATAATAAATCCAAAAGATGTGAAAATAAGAAGGGTTTCAGGGGCTAATCCAGAATTTTAAATATGAAAAAAGAAGAGTATTATTTATCATCATTAGATAGCTACAAATTTCAGCAATCAAGAAGATTTGAGATTATTAAGCTAATATCAATAAGTTCGGAATCCGCATTAAAAGATGCTTGGATAGTAAAGATTAATCCTAATTTAATAGGGCAAGACTTTGGGCTAGGAAATGAAGATATTGATTATTTGGTATTAACTGCGAGACACAAAGGCGTGAAAATAAATAATATTAAAGAATTTCCATGTTTTGTTTATATAATGCGGATTAAAGATAACAGAATTCCTTTAGAAGATGTTTTAGAGTCTAAAGTAATTGAAGTAATTGCTTGGGGAGAAATTTATCTGAAGTATATTAAAGGTTAAACTTTGGTAATTGAGTCTACTTTTAATAAAATTAGGCACAGAAGCATAATAGCAATCACCGTTCTTTAATGGAAGCCAATTGCTGGGAGGCGAATACTAACTGTCTTCCGGCATCAGCCGTATTTTGTCTTTTATCCGCCAACAGGAAAAAGATTTTATGTTGCCGCTCTTTACTGATACCGGTGTATTGAAAAATCTTTCATTACGGCAAAAGGATGTCTTGGAAGGGATAGGGAAACACCTTTTAATTGAAAGTGAACAAACTTCGGTTGTTGCCAAACGCAGTGAACAGGTTATAAATGGATTGAAACACCTGATTTCAAAACAGAAAGAAAAAGAACTGCTTAAAGAACAGTTCAGCAAATTGTTGGACTATTATATCTCTCAGCGGGAAGAAATGGGTTGGCGGGCATCAGTGGTAAAGAAAGAAGAGCTTGTCGTCCATATAAGGCAATCACTTAAAAACCTGTGAGATTATGTATATTAATATAACGGATTCCGAGACCGGGAATAATAAAGGGAGTTGTGGAGAATTGGTCAATTATCTGGAAAAAGAAAACCGTACAGCACTTGAAGAAGGAAGAGAAAATGAGCTATGGTTCAATAACCTGAAGAAAAATATTACCCCACAGGAAGTACGGGTAAAAACCGACCACAACGTGGCCAGACTGAGCAGGAGCGATGCAAAGTTTTTCCTTGTCAACATCAGTCCAAGTTCAAAAGAAATTGTTTACCTCAAAGAACGGTTTGGAGAGAAAGGGACAGAAGACAGGCTAAAAGAATATGCTGCCGGGGTAATGGATGCCTATGCCCGTAATTTTAAACGTCCCGGAATAGAAAGTGGTAAAGACCTTCTCTGGCACGGCAAATTGGAGCGTTATCGTTCTTACAGCCATACCGATCCCGAGGTAGAACGAGGAATAGCAAAAGCGGGAGAACCTAAAGCAGGAGAGCAAATGCACGTGCAGATTATTGTCAGCCGTAAGGATATTACCAACAAAGTCAAGCTGAGTCCGATGAACAATTCCCGTGGCCACAACCCGGAGCATTCCGCCAAGCTCGGTCAGTTTGACCGATTAGCTTTTAAAGAATCCGGTGAACTGCTTTTTGACCGAATGTTCAATTATGACCGTTTGTTAAAAGATTCGATGAACTATGCACTCACAATGAAAAATGGTAACCCGGAGCAAAAACGGGCTATTTACCTGCTTGATCAGGTTGAAAGCAAAGGGAACGATACAGGCTACCGGCAAAATATTCTTGATACTGCAAAGGAGATTTACCAAAATAACAGTACAGACTTAAACCGTCTCATTGGAACAGTTGGTGATTCTGCGGTAAGCATTTTGGGTAGTTTATTTTCTTCCGGGCCATTGACACATGAGAGTACGGAAGACCAGGTTCTCCATTTTAAGAAGAAGAAAAGAAAAAGACGTCCGCCGGAATTTTAAACGGATTTATGGTTAGTCAAAAGATTATTCAGCTTACCGAAGAATTTGGGAAGAAATATTCGAAGAGATAGGAGAAAAATTTTCAACAAAAGCCATTAACCTATTCTAAGTATCTGATTTCTGAAAAAATTAAATACACTTCCGATTCAGAATCAATTTTTGTTACATTTGACAAATTAGTCCAAATAAGCTTAACAAAATGAATTCCTTTGGAGAATATTTAAGAAATAATCGAGAAAAACTGGGACTCCCGCTCAGGAAAATTGCCGCCTAACTCGATATTGACACATCCATTTTGAGCAAGATTGAGAGAAGTGAAAGGATGGCAACAAAAGAAATGTTGCCTACTCTGGCGAAGGCTTTGGAAGTTCAGGAGAAGGAATTACAGATTGAATTTATTCAATCGACAGTTTTAAGTGAACTCGGTGACTTGGAGTTTTTGGCTGATGGACTTAAAAACATATTGAAGAAATTATGAGCACTAAATTTTTTACCAACGAAGAACAGAATACACTCCTCAAAAAAATCGAAGGTATCTTTAAACATAAGAATATTTATTTTTTAGATGCTCTGGTTGGTTATTTTCGAGCATCGGGATATTTTCAAATAAGAAATTTTGTCGAAAGTGCCCAAGAAATAAGAATTCTGGTGGGTATCAATATTGATTCTTTGGTTTATCAGGCAGATCAGCAAGGTGTATTATTTGACGGAAATAGTGAAAAAGCACAAGAAGAATTCTTTCAAGAAGTAAAAAAGAATATTCAAGAAGCAACATATGACAGAGTAGTTGAAGACGGTATGTTTC
>JBQGDD010000029.1:0-2292 GCA_052038845.1 Dyadobacter sp.
TTGACCAAAGGAATAATGCAGTACAGCAACAGCAGCCCCAAAATAACACCCGGGAAAATACACCAACGGAATCTATACTGACTATTATTCCAGAGGAAGTAAAAAAAGGGCTTGACATCAAGATTGACACAGAGCTTAATAGCTTTGTTATTAATGGGCCTGCAGAAAATATAAAGCGTTTTGAATCATTCATTACCTATATAGATAAGCCTGTGCCTGTAATTTTAATTGAGGTGATGCTCTTGGAGATAAACCGCAGTGCTATTATCGAGACAGGTATAAGTGCCGGTATAGGAGACAAGCCTGTAGCTACTCAGGGTTCTGTTTTCCCGGGTGCGGACATTACCTTAGGTGCCCAAAGCATAAACAAGATTATAAACCGTTTTGACGGTTTCGGATCATTGAATATTGGTAATGTCCTGCCGGATTTTTATCTGAGCCTTAAGGCTATGGAAGCAAATGGCGATTTAAAGATAAGGTCTTCCCCAAGACTTTCTACATTAAACGGGCATAAGGCAAACCTTTCTATTGGAGAAACTACTTATTATGTAGTTACCAACCAGAACTTTTATGGTTCGCAGATTCCACAGGCATCTGAGATAAAAAACTACCAGCCTATTGATGCAGAGTTATCTGTATCTATTAAGCCAATGGTTTCCGGGGATGGACAGATAACACTCGATATAAGGGTAATACAGTCCAGCTTTAACGGTGAGCGCATCGATGCAGATGCCCCCCCGGGTATGAACTCGCGTGAATTTACATCTATTATACGAGTAAGGGACCAGGATTTGATTGTTTTGGGAGGCTTGGAAGAAAAAGTAACCAATGACTCGGGGTCGGGTGTGCCGCTACTCGCTCGTATACCTGTTATAAAGTGGTTGTTCAGTTCCCGTAAAAGGGAAGATTCAAGGAAAAAATTAACCGTACTTATAAAACCTACTGTGATATACTAATGGCTTCTTTTTTAGATACCATCCTTTTAGGAAAAAAATATGAAAGTATCGAACTCTTTACCCTTGATGGTAAAGAGAGTGACAGTATTGCCTTTTTACAACTTGAAAAAAAGGGAAAAGAAATTGCCATATCCAGAGCAGAGACTTTTGATAATTACGATAGCTTTACAAATGTAAAATCAAAGTCTCCCCTTTGGATTACTGTTAATACTTCCCGTGTACTACAAAAGCAGGTTTATGATACCGACAGTAATGACCGTAAACTCCTGCATAAAGCCTTCCCTAATATTAAGGCGGACGAGTTTTATTATGATATATGGCGCAATGATACACTTTCTCTTGTCGCTGTATGCCGAAAAAGCTATATTGACGGGCTTTTAAATGAATTTGCAGGGTTAAGGGTTGCGGGGTTCAGCCTTGGTGTAAATCCGGTATCAAATATTACCGGATTCGATGTGCCAGGCGTACTTTTTACCAATACGCAACAGCTTACTATTTCTGGGGAGGAGGCCGGCATAGTGCCTTTAAACGAACCTGTAAATAAAAGTTATATCATAAACGGGCTTGAGGTAAGCAATAATTTTCTGCTCTGCTTTGCAGGGGCTTTAAACCTCCTGCTTTCCGGTGAAGGGACTACAGGCAATACAAAGGAGCAGTCAGCCATTTTAATGGACACCTATAGGCAAAAAGCATTTTTTGAAAAAGGCCTTACTGCAGGGATTGCATTACTGTTAGGGGTGCTGTTTATCAATTTTATGCTTTTTTCGTACTATTTCCGCCAGTCTGAAGAACTAGAGCAGGATGCAGCCCTGCACATTGCTGATAGCGAATCCTTAAAACAAATCAGCCTTCGTGTTAATGAAAAACAGGAAAAGGTAAAAACATTTACAGGTACAGCCTCTTCCCATAGTGCGGTATTGATCAACGAGCTGGTTAAAGAGCTTCCGCACTCCATATCACTGTCAGAAATAACCCTGCATCCCATTGAAAAAAAAATTAAGGATAATGAAGTTATCCTGACTAATGATACTATTATCACTGTTTCCGGTACAAGCCTGGTTACAGATGACTTTACCGGATGGATAGCTGATGCTGAAAAACTACCGCTTATCAGCAAAATTACAATTGTTTCTTTTGGGAAAGGGCAGGGTAATTCAACCGATTTTACACTACGAATAAATACTGGTAAGGATGAAGCCCAACAATAAGAATAAATTTTTGATTGCCGGCCTTGCAGCCGCACTTTGGCTTTGCTATAATTTTGCAATAGCCAATACTGTAGCCTACTACGGTAAATACCGTGATAAAAAAGCTATTGTTGACAGTAGTGAAAACC
>JBQGDD010000030.1:0-13076 GCA_052038845.1 Dyadobacter sp.
AAGCCTTGACTTTAGATAGTCCATAAATTTTGACAAATTTTTTGATATCTCAATACTTAAGTCAATTGCCGACTGAGCCTGTTCGCTACTTAATATTCCTAATTCAACAGCCACTATCAGCATACTCCTTACTTCGGCACAACTTCCTTTAGAGTGGCTGAGAAACCTTACAAACTGGCGGTTATTATTGTATTCAGAACCTTCAGCAATATTGTTACTTATAGAAATAACAGCTCTTTTTATCTGATCTTTAAATCCATATTCTTTTTCAAACTTCGAACTTTCCATTAAACCAAAAACTTCTTTTGCCAGCAAAATTGATTTTTTGTATACTTCAAATTCAGTAAAGTTTTTCGTCATAGATGTAAAAATCTTTTAATTTTTCAATCAGAAATCTTTAAATCTATAGTGAAAAGCTCTCCCCGCATCCGCAGGTTCTGTTAGCGTTTGGGTTGTTAAATACAAATCCCTTGCCGTTAAGTCCGCCGCTGTATTCAAGTGTGGTACCTGCTAGGTATAAAAAACTCTTTTTATCTACGGCTATTTTAACATCATTATCCTCAAACACTTTATCATTTTCTCCCAGCGTTTTGTCAAATTTTAAATCATAAGACAAACCTGAACACCCACCGCTCTTTACACCTACCCTTACATAATCGGTAGCTGTATCAAAACCGTCATCCTCCATAAGGAGCGCGATTCTCTTTTTTGCTGTTTCAGATACTTTTATCATGACTCTTAATTATATTAAATCTAAATTTAGTGCAAAGATACCCACAATTTTACACAATGCAATGAAAGGTGTCTTTTTTATGTATATGCCTCTATAAGCAATACTTATACCAAAGCTCCGTTGTAACAGCCATGTGCATAAAATTTCTTAACTTGGCGGCTCTAAACTAAGCCTTAATGAAACTTTACCCCATTGAAAGCGGAAATTTTAAATTAGATGGTGGCGCAATGTTTGGCGTTGTACCAAAAACAATCTGGACTCGCACCAACCCTGCCGACGAGAACAATCAAATAGACATAGCGGCACGCTGCCTGCTTATTGAAGATGGCAACCGCCTTACACTGATAGATACGGGTATGGGCAATAAGCAGTCTGACAAATTTTTTGGATATTATTCGCTGTGGGGAGAACATTCAATGGATAAATCACTGGCAAAACATGGATTTAACCGGGATGATATAACCGATGTTTTTATGACGCACCTGCATTTTGACCACTGTGGTGGCAGTGTACAGTGGAATAAAGACAGGACTGGCTATGAGCCTGCTTTTAAAAATGCCCGGTTTTGGACTAATGATAATCATTGGGAATGGGCTACAAAACCCAATGCCCGCGAAAAGGCTTCCTTTTTATCTGAAAACATACTGCCAATGCAGGAAAGCGGACAGCTTGCCTTTATAAAAAGACCCGATGCCGATTATTTAACAGAAAGCGACTTGGGGTTCGGCATCTTTTTTGCAGATGGGCATACCGAAAAACAAATGATACCCCATATAAATTATAAGGGCAGAACTATTGTTTTTATGGCAGATTTGCTCCCTACGGCAGGACACATACCCCTACCCTATGTAATGGGGTATGATACAAGACCTTTGCTTACCCTTGATGAGAAAGCAAAGTTTATGAACGCCGCGGCTGATAATAATTACTATTTGTTTTTAGAGCATGATGCCCATAACGAAATTATAACTGTAGAGCATACAGAAAAGGGTGTAAGGCTTAAAGATGTATTTAAGTGCAGCGATATTCTTTAAATAAGCAGGAAAAATAGTTAAGCACACCTTACTTTTGTAACAAATTGCAACAAGTGTGTACCAATATATAAAAATGTAAATAAATCAATATATGAAGTTTAAATCCCTCTATCTGTCGGCAGCACTGGCATTAGCCCTTGTAGGGTGTCGTGCAACAAAAACCATAACGGCAGAACCTCTTGCAATAACAGCTCCTGTTACTGCTAAAACAGCAAGCCTTACCGAACTTGAAGAAAAACGCTGGAGCCATCTGGATATTTTAAGAGATACCATACCGGGAATGAGTGTGGACAGGGCTTATGAAGAATTGCTAAAAGACCGTAAAAGCACGAAGGTTATTGTAGCAGTGGTAGATTCGGGTATAGATATAGAGCACCCTGACCTTGCACCTGTTATATGGAACAACCCTAAAGAAATACCGGGCAACGGAATTGATGATGACAATAATGGCTATATTGACGATGTGCATGGCTGGAATTTTTTAGGGAACATTAACCATGAAAACATGGAGTTTGTACGTATCCTTAAAAAAGGCGATGACGGATCGGCAACTTACAAAAAAGCCAAAGCCGAGTATGATGAAAAATATGGCGAGGCTATGGCAGGTAAACAGCAGATGGATTTTATCCTTAAAGCTGATAAAGCTATCAGGGCTGAACTTAAAAAAGACACTTATACTGCTGAAGACCTGCAAAAGCTACAGACTACAGACCCTACAGTTAGCGCAATAAAACCACGTTTAATAGGGATTTTAAGCCAGACTTCAAGAGAAGAGCTTATCCAGCAAATTGAGGGTGGCAAGGAATACTTCCAGGGGCAGCTTGACTACCACCTTAATATGAATTATGATGGAAGGAAGATACTTGGCGATAACCCTGATGACTTTAACAGCAAGAGTTATGGCAACAATAACGTAGTTGGCCCTGATAAAGAAGGTGCTAAACACGGTACACACGTAGCGGGTATTATTGCACAGGTTAGCGGTAATGATATTGGCGGCGATGGTGTAATTAGGGATAATGTAGAAATTATGGCAGTACGTGCCGTGCCCGATGGTGATGAGTATGATAAAGATGTAGCCCTGGCTATACGCTATGCGGTAGATAACGGTGCAAAAGTTATCAATGGCAGTTTTGGTAAGTACTATTCTACGCACAGTGAGTGGGTATATGATGCTATTAAATATGCAGCATCTAAAGATGTACTTATTGTATGTGCAGCAGGAAATGAAGGCACCGACCTTAATAAAGATGGTGGCGTAGAGCGTTACCCCAACGATAATAAAGTAGGTGGTCCGGAAATTTCGGATAACTTTCTTTCTATTGGTGCATTAACCTATAATTATGGTAAAAACCTTGTAGCTAACTTTTCTAACTTTGGTAAAAGCGATGTAGATATTTTTAGCCCCGGCGTAAGAATATATGCTACAACACCAGACAATAAATTTGAGTACCTGCAGGGAACATCTATGGCTTCGCCAAATGCGGCGGGTGTAGCTGCGCTTGTACGCTCATACTACCCTAAACTTAGTGCTGCAGAGGTAAAACAAATCATCATGCAGTCTGGTGTAACTATAGACCTTGATGTTATTGTAGGAGGAGACCCGTCTGATGTTAGACCATTCAGTGAAATATCAAGAACCGGTAAAATTGTAAATGCTTATAACGCTATTATCCTTGCCGATAAAATGTCGAGAGAAAAATAATTTTTAAGTATTATTTATACTATTTAGCCCCGCTAACTATATGCATAGTTAGCGGGGTTTTTTAATAACTGAAAATCAGCACCAAAAATATCGTTATGTTATTGCTATATATTTATTAAATATAATATTTATATGTTAAATATTTATGTTAATATATATAAATAATTATATAAATTTATGTTAAAATTTAAAAGCGATATTCGTATTCTATATATTTTAGTTTCAGTTTGAATTTTATTATGCTATTAAGTTAAAATGTAAATGATTTTTACATTGCACTTTATTGTGTTTTAAGATCATGCTAAACAAATATCTGATGTTCAGTGAAATACAACGTTAAAAACAAAAGATTATGTTCAAGATGCGCATAGAACTATATCTAAAAGCCAATCACCTTTGATAACGTTTATAGTAACTGGACACAGAAGAATGTATGAACCAATTTTTAACCAAAATTTAAAAAAAATGAAAAAATTACTGAATTTGAATTTTCTGTTATTAATGAGTATTTTATTTATTTCATGTTCCCAAAATGAAAATCAAGCTCTCGAAAACCCTCAGGCTGTTTCAGTAGAAAACCAAAGACTGGCAGCAAATGTAAACTACAGAAACCCCGAAAATCCGAGGGATGCGGTAGGCCATATACATAACCAGGTTTTACGTGATTTTTCAGAAAGAAAATTACGTGATGACTTATCGTATGATGAAGTAATTGCTATAATCAGAGAAATTATTTTACTTAGACAGGAACAATTGGATGAGTATGGTATTCAGGACTTAGAGTTCAATAAAACTTTTATACAGCAGGCATATGCTGATTATGATAATATGTATGCTAATGTAATTAACAATAGTCAGCTTTCTCCAGCTGCTAAAGCTTATACTCAGGAAATAGTAAATCTGACTTTTGATAACTCAGTTGACTACCCAGACTTTATTGAGGGAGTTAAAGTAAGGGAAAATGAACTTATAGCTACACACCAATGGAACTCTCAAGTTATATCAGAAAACGAATATGTTTTATTACTTGATTTCTCATCTATTTCAAGGCATTCAGCAGCATTATGGCTAAGTGAGAAAAATATAGATGGGGACAAGAAAAAAATGAGTAAAAAAACGCGTGGATGGATAATTGTTGGAGCCGATGTACTTGGCGGTGTTTTTGGAGGTTTTGCAGGAGTTGGCTACGCGAGTGGAGGAGCATACTACCTTACAGCAGGTTTTGATATGATAATGGAATAAATGTATAACAGCAGGGTAAAATTTATGTCTCGTATTATTATTTTGTTTGCAGGCTTATTGTTTATTCAATGTAAAAAAGAATCATCTTTTCAAAAGGAGTGCATTTACATTGTGGGCAAAGGTAATCAGGCAAAAAATCAATTAATCGCAAAGACTTACAACTTGTCTCATGATGAGCTGACACACGTGGGTATTGGATTTGTTGACAATAATGAATTGAAGATTTACGAAATCACACCCAATAAGGGTAGCTCTACAAAGATTGAGGAGGTTAACTGGACAGATTTCTGTTCAGACAGCTACACATTTATTGGAGTATGGGAAGTAAAGTCTGATAATTCAGAAATAGGCAGATTAAAAAAGTATTTAAAACATAACCAAAGCTCCGGAATTAAATATGACTTTCGGTTTGACCTGGCAACTGATAATGAGTTATACTGCTCAGAGTTGGTAGTAAAGGCATTAAACAGTCTAGGCAGTTTTAATATTCTTCCTTCTGTTAAACATTTACCTGAAAAACATAAATTATTATTAGCGACAGACAGTTTAAAATATTACCCTGTTGATTTTTTTATAAACGATACAAGATTCAAAAAAATTATTTAGTTATAAACTAGCTTTTAGTATTGTCCTTATTACTTAAAACAAGCACAAGTCTTTCATAGCTGCATTATAACCCATGAACTATATAAACTATAGTTCGTGGGTTTTTTAATTTATTACTTAATCGTTTTTACTATTTTAGCCCTTTCAGAATTTACATAAAGACTTTGTTTATTTTTATACCTATGAAGAAATTATTATTCACACTACTTACTACCACAGCCCTTTTTGCACAAAATAACCCTAACCCTGGGTATTGGCAGCAACACGTAGATTATAAAATGGAAGTGGCTATGGATGTAAAGACTTACCGCTACAAAGGCAGCCAGGAACTGGTTTACACCAACAACTCGCCAGATACACTGCGCAGGGTTTTTTATCACCTGTATAACAATGCCTTTCAGCCGGGCAGCGAAATGGATGCACGCCTGAAAACCATAGCCGACCCTGACGGAAGGATGGTAAAAAGTTTTAAGCGCGGTACCGAAACGGTAAAGGAAAGCCGCATCAGCACACTTAAGCCTAACGAAATTGGCTACCTCAACATAAAAAACTTTAAACAGGATGGCGCAGAGGCTACAACAGTAACTGAAGGCACTATACTTGAGGTTGACCTTGCCCAGCCTTTACTGCCCGGAAAATCTACAACTTTTACACTGGATTTTGACGGTCAGGTTCCGCTACAGGTGCGCAGAAGCGGGCGGAATTCCGATGAAGGCGTTGCGCTTTCTATGACGCAGTGGTATCCAAAAATGGCTGAATATGATTTTGAAGGATGGCATGCCGATCCCTACATAGGTCGTGAATTTCATGGTGTTTGGGGAGATTTTGATGTAAAAATTACAATTGATAAAGATTATACTATAGGCGGTACAGGTTATCTGCAAAATAAAAATGATATAGGCAAAGGCTATCAGGATGCCGGTATAGAGGTTAAGCATCCGCGTAAAACAAAAAACCTTACGTGGCACTTTAAAGCCCCAATGGTACATGATTTTGCATGGGGAGCCGATAAAGATTATATCCATGATGTTGTAATGGGTCCAAACGATGTAGAACTGCATTTTTTGTATAAAAACAATGAAAAGTATAACGAAAACTGGAAAAAGCTACAGCCAAAAACGGTAGAGTTATTACAGTTTTTTAATACTTATATAGGTCCTTATCCGTATAAGCAGTACTCTGTTATACAGGGTGGCGATGGCGGTATGGAGTATGCCATGTGTACGCTTATTACAGGAAACAGGAGTTTTGGCAGCCTTGTTGGGGTTACTGCCCACGAGTTTGCACACTCATGGTTTCAGCATATACTGGCAACCAATGAGTCTAAGCACGAGTGGATGGACGAAGGGTTTACATCATTCATATCAGACCTTGCTATGGAAGCGGTATTGCCCAACCCTAAAAAAGAAGAGCAGGCACACCCTTTTGTTGATGCTTATGGAGGTTATTTTTACCTTGTACAGACGGGTAAAGAACAGCCACAAACCACTCATGCCGACAGGTATGATATAAACATGAGCTATGGTATAGCTGCATATAATAAAGGCGAGGTATTCCTTGCACAGCTTGGCTACGTGATAGGTCAGGATAAACTGATGCAGGCTTTAAGGCGTTATTATAACGATTTTAAGTTTACACACCCTACACCAAATGATTTTAAAAGAACTGCTGAAAGGGTAACGGGTGCAAACCTTGACTGGTACCTGGTTGACTGGACACAAACAACAAATACTATAGACTACGCCATTAAGGAAGTAAACGAAAAAGGCAATAAAACAACGGTTACATTAGAAAGGATAGGGCGTATGCCAATGCCTATAGATATTATTGCTGTGTATGAAGACGGCACACAGGAAAGCTTTTACATACCGCTTAACCTTATGCGATATATAAAAGATAACCCTTTCCCTAACCTTAACCGTAATGTGCTTGATAGCTGGGGCTGGGCTAATACTACCTACAAGTTTACTATAGATAAGCCTAAAAAAGCAATACAGGTTATAGTTATAGACCCTGCCGGGCTTATGGCCGATGTAAATAAGGAGAACAACGTATATACAGTTGGGCAAAACTAATATTTACTTATAAGTTAAAACTGTGTTTTCACAGAAACGAAAAAACCTCCGGCGATAATTGCCGGAGGTTTTTTTGAAAACAGATAAAATAGAATCAAAAAACCTGTTTAGTATATATATAGGCACTAAAACTAACTAAAATATTAATTGGCTTTAGCTGGGTTATTCCCTCTCTACACCTACATAAAAGCAAGTGTAATGCCAGTTTTAAATATCACGTAAATAATCTAAATAGAGTTAAATATAATACGCTTAAAATCATAAAATTACACTTTATTCAACTGTGGTTTTCGGCAATGTATTTACGGTATGCCAATACAAAAGGAAATGTGTAATTTGTAGATTTTTGAGTATCAAATGTGTAGAAAGTAACGCTTATACCATAGCATTCATGCGGATGCTTGCTTTTACCAGTGCCAAAGCACGGATTTTTGATATTTCAACTTCCTTTTCCTGATGGTATTTATTTTCACTGACTAATTTTACCGATTCCGGGCTGTCAGCCTTATGTATGTACTTTACTGTAATATATTCTTCTCCGCCCATATCTATGCTCAGTAAATACATTTCTCCCCAAAATATGCCATTTGCAATATCCTGTATTTGTTTATACAGCACAATATCGCCACTTTTAAGCAACGGATACATACTGTCACCCGTTACATATACCGCCCCGTCGCATTTAGGAAGGTGTGGTATAGAAATATGATCTACAGGCTGTAACGCTTTATTACTGCCAAACAGTGGCACAAGCCCTGCAACAGCTTCAAGGTCATAAAGAGGTATTTGCTGGCTTTCTACCGCAGTATCTGTTTTTAGCCTGTAGGTTTTTACTATCCTGCTGTCTTCATGGTTATGCAAAAGCATTTCTCCATCTCCGGTCAGTAGCCATGCAGGGTTAAGGTCAGGGTACATCAAAAGAATTTTTTCCAGCATATTAGAGCCTATGCTTTTGCCGTCTTTTACCGCTTTAGATATACTGCCACGGCTGGCACCAAGGCTGTTTTCAAAAGCATAATAGCTTATTTTCTTTTCTTCCAGATACTCCCCTACTCTTGCTGAAACCATTACTGTATTGTTTTATAATACTGCAATATTAAGAAAATAATCTCACACTAATATTATCAACCCTAATAGATTTTAAAAAATGTACCTTTGCGCTTTATGGAAAACAGGCAGTACACATACCCAAAACAGGAAAAGCTAAAAAGCAGGGCAACTATAGATTTGCTTTTTAGTGAAGGTAAGTCTGTATCTAAATATCCGTTGCGGCTGGTGCATATACCTGTAGATGCTGCCGATGAGAGCCTTATAAAAATAGGGGTGTCTGTATCTAAAAAGCATTTTAAAAAAGCTACTGACCGAAACTACTTTAAGCGTGTACTGCGTGAAACATACCGCCTTAATAAACACCTGCTTACCGAAAAACTGGATAAATCTTACGCTTTTATGTTTATGTACCAGACAAAAGACAGGCTGACGTATGACGAGATCAATACCAAAACCATTGAGCTTTTTGAAAAGTTCATAGCGCAGGAAGGGTTGTAAATTGTTACATCCTAACGCCTTGTACTAAAATATGTGTTTTTTCCGTTAGGTATATAAACCACCATACTATGAAAAACATATATTATACGCTGCTTTTACTTGTTGTGCTTACAGGCTGCAAAGAGGAGATTTATGAGGCAGAAGCGGATTTTATGGCATCCGGTTCAGATGAAGCTATGACAACACAACAGGCTTCAGTTGCACCTTTACTTATGAGCAACAATACGCTACATGCTGACAGTGAACAATATTCTCAAAAAATAATCAGGAGTGCAAATCTTCGCTTCGAGACAAGCGACCTTGATAAAACTGCCGAAAATATTAAAAATGCTGTCAGCAGTTACAATGCTCAAATACAAACAGATTCAGAAAATAAAAATAATTACTCTTTAAGCAGAAATATGGTTATACGCATTCCTGCTGATAAGTTTGATGTGTTTGTAAATGACATAAGTAAAGGGGTAACTTATTTTGAGCGTAAAGAAATATCTGCTACAGATGTAACCGAAGAGTTTGTAGATGTATCAGCCCGGCTTAAAGCTAAAAAGGCTCTGGAACAGCGTTATCTTGAGCTGCTTAAAAAAGCATCGAAAGTAAGCGAAATGCTGGAAATTGAAAAAGAACTTTCAACAATACGTGAAGATATTGAGGTACAGGAGGGCAGGCTAAGGTACATGCAGGACCGTGTTTCGTTAAGCACTGTTTATATAGAATTTTACAAAACTATAGAAAATCATCCTGATGCAACGGTGTCCTACGGCTCTAAAGTAGTTAATGCTTTAAAATCAGGTTTTAACGGCATCTCAACTTTCTTTATCGGTTTGCTTCAGGTTTGGCCTTTTATCCTTATTTTCGTAATTGCATTGATTATCATCCGTAAAAGGATTAAAAAGAAAAGAAGAATTTAACACACTATATTATGCGTTCCAAATTAAAAAGAAAATATGTTATTCCGGTAGTTGCAGGGGCTTTTCTGTTCATAGGGACAAGTTTTAAAAGCGATTTTTTTGAAATAGCAAAACAGATAGAAATATTTACTACCCTGTTTAAAACTGTAAACAGCAACTATGTAGATGAAACCAACCCCGGCGATATGATGGATAAGGCCATAAAGAGTATGCTTACTGACCTTGACCCTTATACTGTATATTTTAACGAACAGGATGTTGCCAAGTTTAAAATAAACAATACAGGAGAATATACCGGTATTGGGGCTGTCATTACCCGCGAAGAGGGCAAGCTGATAATAAAAGAGCCTTACAAAGATTATCCTGCGGATAAGGCCGGGCTCAAGGCCGGGGACGAGGTTATACAGATAGGCGATGTTAATCTGGTAAATTTTAAAGAAGATGCAGGCGAATTATTAAAAGGTACTAAAAATACTAAGATCCCTGTAACATATAAACGCCAGGGAAAAACATATACTACAGAAATTATACTGAACGCTGTTGAAGTTAATGCTGTTCCGTATTTCTCGATGGTAGGCAATGATACCGGGTATATAGTGTTATCGCAGTTTAATGCAAAAGCATCTAAAGAAACCAAAGCGGCACTGGAAGAGTTAAAAAGGCAGGGAGCTAAAAACATCATCCTTGATTTAAGGGATAACCCCGGCGGGCTGCTGCATGAGGCGGTTAATATCTGTAACCTGTTTGTACCTCAAAATGAGGTTATTGTTACAACCCGCTCTAAAAACGAAAAGTATAACAACACCTACAAAACCCAAAAAGCCCCTGTAGATACAGAGATTCCTCTTGTGGTATTGGTTAACGGCAAGAGTGCATCCGCTTCAGAGATTGTGGCTGGCGCGCTTCAGGATTTAGACCGTGCTGTGGTTGTAGGCAGCAGGAGTTTTGGTAAAGGGTTGGTACAGCGTCCTTTGGAGCTTACCTATGGCACACAGGTAAAAGTTACAATTTCCCGTTACTACACCCCATCAGGTCGCGGAATACAGGCACTCGACTACACGCATAAAGACCTTGACGGAACAGCGATACGCATAGACAGTCAAGACTATAATGCGTTTAAAACCCGAAAAGGGCGCACCGTATATGATGGTGGCGGCATTCAGCCGGATATTGAACTGGAAGAAACCAAACAGAGTGCCATAGCCGATGCACTGGTGCGCAATGACGGTATTTTTGACTATGCTACAGTGTATTACTACAAAAACCCAAATTTAGGTACGGCTATACCTGCAATATCAGATAGTGAGTTTGAGTCTTTTAAACAATTTCTAAAAAAGGAAAACTTTGAATTTGATACCGCTACCGAAAAGGCTCTTAAAGCAACTATGGAAGTGGCTAAAAAGGAAAAAGTAGATGAAAGTATTTCCGCAGAATATAAACAACTGCTTACCGCACTGCAAAAAAGTGAAGAAAAAGAACTTAACAAACATAAAGACGAAATAAAGCAACTGCTTACGGATGAGCTTATAAAGCGTTACCAGTATAAAGAAGGACTGTATAAATATTATACAGGCAGCAATACTGAAATACAAAAATCGGTTAACCTGCTGGCTAATGCTACAGAATATAACAGGATACTCTTAAAATAACAACTGATATTTTGCTTTAAGGTTAAATATCAGGAGGCTGTAAACCCTGTATTGCTAAAAACTCATACCTTTGCACTTTAATTTGAATTATAGTGGGCAATAGTCACAAAAACCTCAACAAGGTTACCGTAGGCGGACTTATAGTTACTTTAGGGATAATTTATGGCGATATTGGTACATCTCCGCTTTATGTAATGAAAGCGATAATGGGCAATGAGCCTGTTAAAGAGAATGTAATATTAGGAGCGCTATCCTGTATTTTCTGGACACTCACACTGCAAACCACGCTTAAATATGTTTTCCTTACCCTTAAGGCAGATAACAAAGGCGAGGGCGGGATATTCTCTCTTTACACATTACTGAAACGCTTTAAAAAACGCTGGATGATAGTTCCGGCAATTATTGGCGGCAGCGCACTGCTGGCAGACGGCTTTATAACTCCCCCCATTTCGGTATCTTCCGCTATAGAGGGTTTAAGGGTATACAACCCCCAGCTTAATACCATACCAATAGTTATTGGCATCCTTTTCGTGTTATTCTTTATACAGCGTTTTGGCACTAAATTTTTAGGCAAATTTTTCGGCCCTATGATGCTGTTATGGTTTGGGATGCTGGCAATACTTGGCGGCATACAGGTATTAGGCAATATAGCTGTACTGGAAGCCCTTAACCCCTATCACGCCATACACCTTTTAAGCATACATCACGAAGGTTTTTATGTACTTGGTTTTGTGTTCCTGTGTACTACAGGTGCAGAAGCACTGTATAGCGATATGGGGCATTGCGGGCGCAGCAACATCCGCATTAGCTGGATATTTGTAAAAAGCGCATTGGTTATTAACTACTTTGGGCAGGGTGCCTATCTTATAGCCCATAGCGGCGAAACACTTACCCAGATAAGCGGTGATGCCGCTAACCCGGCAAACCCGTTTTACTTACTTATGCCGGGATGGTTTATGCCTTTTGGTATTGCCATAGCCACATCGGCGGCGGTAATAGCCTCTCAGGCGTTAATAAGCGGCTCTTTCACTATGATTAGTGAGGCAATGCGCCTTAACTTCTGGCCAAAGGTATCGGTTAAATTCCCTACCGAGTTAAAAGGGCAGTTGTACATACCATCGGTTAACTGGCTTTTGTTTTTGGGCTGTGTGTTTGTAGTACTTTATTTTGAAGAATCCAGCAATATGGAAGCAGCTTATGGGCTCGCTATTATCATTACAATGCTTATGACTACCTCTTTACTGGGTATGTTTATGGTAACAAAGCGCTACCACCCTGCACTTATTGTTTCGGTTATAATTATATACCTTGTTATAGAAACATCGTTCTTTATCGCCAATCTTGATAAGTTTCACCAGGGCGGCTATGTATCGCTTATAATTACCGGGCTGCTGGCAACTATAATGACGGTTTGGTATACAGCCAAGCGCATAAGGAGCGGCTATACCGAGTTTGTGAAGATAGATAATTACAAGCAGGTACTGTCTGAACTCAGTCACGACAATTCTATCCCAAAATATGCCACGCACCTGGTGTATATGACAAATGCGCAGTTTGGCGACGAGATCGTCATCAT
>JBQGDD010000031.1:0-5396 GCA_052038845.1 Dyadobacter sp.
CGGCGCAGCATGAAGCCGTAGACCTCGTTCCAGTAGCGGTCAAGCAAGTAGGTGAAGGCCACCTGGTCGCCCTTTTTGGCCTGTTCGATATACGACTTTATTTCCAATGCACCGGTTTTGAAAACATATTGGTAAAGAATACATTAATCTGTGTGAAGATAACAATAATTTCTATAAAAGGATACCAATACATTACATCTTTTTCCTTTAGCCTTGCTGCGCTGTAGCCTAAAGTAACCCAGCTTGCAAGGTATCTTAAGGCTATTACAGGTACAAGGAAACGCCAGTCAAACTGAAAAGCAAACAACACTATTGCCAATACAAAAAATAACAGCCTTGTAATAGCATACAGTTTAATCTGCAATTTATCGGATGTTTTAAAAAAACCTGCTGTAAATGCCTGCCTCCTTTTTTGTAAAAACCAGTTTTTAAATGTCTTTTTCGCCTCGCAGTAGGTAAAACTTTCGGGAGCAAAGCAAACGGTAGTGTTCTTTTTATGGGCTGCCTGGTTTATAAACAGTGCATCTTCTCCCGTTCGGATGTTCATGTGGTCTATAAAGCCGTTAACCTTAAAAAATTCTTCTTTTTTGTAGGCAAGGTTCCTGGCTTCTCCAGTATAGGGTCTTCCCAGTTTTGCCCATGCAAAATACATGGTGGCGGTAAGCATATTATCAAACCTTATTATTTTATTGAGCAGGGAGTTTTTTACTTTATCATAAGCGCCATATCCCAAAATGATGGTTTTGTTCAGGGTAAACTGAGAACTCATTTGTGTTATCCATTCTTTAGATGCAGGGTAGCAGTCAGAGTCTGTAAACAGCAGGTATTCTTTAGTTGCCGCTTTAATACCCAGGGTAAGGGCATACTTTTTATTTGCCCAGAATGCCTCGTTGTTCTGTACTTTTACAAGTTTAATATTTGGGTACTGCTTTTCGTAGTCTTCAAATATATCAAGGGTTTCATCAGACGATGCATCGTCTATAAGCACTACTTCAAAATCGGGATAATTTTGCCCTGCCAGCATCGGGACAAGTTTTCTCATCCTTTCTGCTTCATTCTTAGCACATACAATTACAGAAACAGGTATACGTTTAGGGTTTGCAGTTTGTGGTTTTGCAAACGCAAATTTCCCTAAAATAAATAAGTAATATATAAGCTGAAGTATTGTTACTCCTACAAATACATAAAAAATAATGTTTAGCATACAGGCCTTTTATTTTGTGCAAAAATAAGTAAAAGACTTTAGTAAATACTATTCTGCAACCATAAAGAACACCAGTAAAACAATTATAATTTAAAGTTACCGGATATTGTAATTTCTATCTTATTTATAATAATTGTTGCTTTTAATTAAGCAATACAGAGTTGAATTGGGGAAAGAGAATAGAGATAGTAAGCTTTAGATAATATTTACTTCGGCTTCTATACTTATACCATAGTTTGTATATACGGTATCCTGTATTTTTTTTGAAAGATCCAGTAATTCTTTTCCGGATGCGTTGCCGTAATTTACTAATACGAGTGCCTGGTTTTTGTGTACACCTGCGTCGCCAAAACGTTTCCCTTTAAAGCCGCTTTGCTCTATAAGCCATCCGGCGGGTACTTTGACCTCTGTGTCTGATATTACATAGTGTGGTATCTGTGGGTGCAGTAGCTGTACTTTTTTAAATTCTTCGGCTGTTATTATAGGGTTTTTAAAAAAACTGCCACTGTTTCCCAATTCGGCAGGGTTGGGCAGTTTGCTCTGGCGTATAGCGGTTACCGCATTGCTTACATCTTTAATTTTAGGTACGTTGATTCCGTATTTAGTCAGTTCGGCAGCAATATCGCCATACGATGTGTTTATCTTGTGGTTAGTGGTAGTCAGCCTAAACGTTACCGATGTAATAATGTATTTACCTTTAAGTTCTCCTTTAAATATACTTTCGCGATAAGCAAACCTGCACTCTTCCTTAGTAAATGTTACCATTTGCTGTGTGGCAATATCCATTGCTTCACAACTAACAAAAGTATCTTTTATTTCTGTGCCATAAGCCCCAATATTTTGGATAGGTGTAGTGCCTACGTTGCCGGGTATGAGGGAAAGGTTTTCCAGCCCGCCATAATTATTGTCTATGCAAAATAGTACAAACTCATGCCAGTTTTCTCCTGCCATTGCCTTTACGTAAGCATAGCTTTCATCTTTACTGATGGTTTCCTTTCCTTTTAAGTTGATGTGGATAACCAGGGCGTCAATATCCTGTGTTAACAGCATATTACTGCCGCCGCCCAGTATAAAAAGTTCTTTCCCTTTGTTTTCCTTTAAAACCTCGGCAAGTGCTGCTGTACTGCTAACAGAAACAAATTCTTTCGCATAAGCGCTTATACCAAAAGTGTTATATTTTTTTAAAGGGTACCGGGATTTGATTTCCATAACAGGAGCTATTGTTTAAAGACGCAAAAGTAAACTTTTATTCGGTTGTAAGGGCACGGTTTAAAAATGCAACCAAAGGTTTTAGTACAAGCATTTTTTTAGAAGTTTCTGCTACAAAATTTTTACTGGCAAGTTCCTTATCGCTTATTAGTGCTGTAGCGGTAAAGCTTTTAAGTTTTAGGTACTCTATTGCAGGGTGGTCTTTATCAAAATCTCTTGGCGATGTTTTTAAAGTATTTTGTTCATTGCTGTCAAGTTCGCCAAAAACTTTTTTAAAGGCAGTATCAGCAGTTATTTTATCAAGGTCTTCATAAAAGCCATCTATTTCCCTGCGTACTTTTTTAAGGTCGGCGGCATCAGGCCAGTGTATTCCCCCGGCTATAAAGCTCGCGCCTTTTTCTATATGCACATAATAGCCTGCAAGATTGGTATTTTTATGACCTGCCGACATCCATATACCCATGTGGGTTTTATAGGGTGTTTTGTCTTTACTGAACCTTATATCCCTATTTATACGGAAAGAGCAGTCTTTAAACTCAAGGTGTTTAAGCGACTCATCGCCTTTGCTCATTTCTGCAATAAAAGATTCTACAATGTTTTTATAGGCTTCTTTATAGTCATTATATCTATCCTGATGTGACTGAAACCAGTCGCGGTTATTATTTTTTTTAAGGTCTTCTATAAACTGTAACGTTTCAGGCTGTATCATAAAAGGGATTTTTTGTGCTACTGTAAAGTTATAAATATTAGTGTTATAAATTAAACATCTTATAGCTTTGGTGGGTAGCTTTTACAATAGCTTCTGTACGTTCAGGGTGGGTGTCAGATATAAATATCTGTCCAAATATCTTATCATTAATCATTTGTACTATCTGGGCTACGCGTGTTTCATCAAGTTTATCAAAAATATCATCAAAAAGCAAAATAGGGAGTACACCGCTTTGCTTTTTTATAAATTCAAACTGAGCCAGTTTTAGGGCTATTAAAAAAGATTTTTGCTGCCCCTGCGAACCAAATTTTTTTATAGGATGCGCTTCAATCTCAAAAAGCAAATCATCTTTATGGATACCTGTACTGGTATATTGCAGTACCCTGTCGCGCTGAAGGTTTTGTTCCAGTAAATGCAGCAGGCTTTTTTCGTGCAGTTGGCTGTCATATACAAGGTTAATGTCTTCGGCAGCACCTGTTATGGTTTGGTGGTGGTGATTGAATATCGGGATAAAATCGGCAAGAAACTGTTTTCTCTTTTCAAAAATTACTTTTCCTAAGCCGTCAAGTTGCTCATTATATATAGAAAGTGTATCATTATCAAAAGTATGGTTAAGGGCAAAGTACTTTAAAAGTGCGTTGCGTTGCGCCACTACTTTTTGGTAGCTTATAAGCTGTTGCAGGTAAGCAGGGTCTAACTGAGATATTACACTGTCTATAAACTTTCTTCGTGTTTCACTGCCTTCGGTAATAAGGTCACTGTCAGAGGGAGATATTATTACCAAAGGTATAAAGCCTATATGTTCAGAAAACTTATCATATTGTTTACCGTTGCGTTTCAGTACTTTCTTCTGTCCCTTTTTAAGGCTGCATACTACCTGTTCATCCCTGTCATTTTTTTCAAAAGTGCCGTCAATTACAAAAAACTCCTCGCCATGCTTTATGTTTTGCAGGGCAAGCGGGTTAAAATAACTTTTACCGTAAGCAAGATGATATACCGAATCGAGCACGTTGGTTTTGCCAATGCCGTTTTTACCCACAAAGCAGTTTATTTTTTTGTCAAATGTATAATCTGCCTCAGCAATGTTCTTATAATTAAGGAGTGATAATTTTTTTAAGTACATTATAGTGTGTTGATTCTGATTGTGAGAACCTTGTGTAAAATAGGATAGTTTTTTAAAGAACCTGCAAATTATTGAAAAATAACGACAAAAAGATATTTTAATTTTCAATAAAAATTTTATTTTTGCGGCTCACTAAAATATAATAAATGGCAACTTATAACAAAAGAGGGTATAAAGCACCTAAACCTGCAGAAGTAAATGATGTTGAACCGGAAGATCAGTTTGACGGCAATAGCACCACAGCAGAAGTATTTAATACACTTGATGAGGGCGCTTCTAGAACTGAAGAATGGGTAGCCAAAAATCAGAAACCTATTTTTATTATAGTAGGAGTTATAGCCCTTGCTTTAGTTGGGTACCTATTGTATGAAAAATTTATTATAGCTCCTAAAGAGGACGAAGCAGCTAACGAAATGTTCCAGGCGCAGCAGTACTTTACACAGGCGGTAGATGCACCAACGGCTAATGACTCTTTATATAACCTTTCGTTAAACGGAGGAGGAGGTAAACTTGGGTTTACAGGTATTATAGAAACCTACTCTGGTACAAATGCTGCAAACATTGCGCATTATTTTGCGGGTATGGCATACCTTAACACAGGTAAGTATAAAGAAGCTGTAGATCATCTTGAAAGCTTTAGCACTAAAGATGATATTTTAAAAGCAATGGCTAATGGTGGTATTGGTGATGCTTTTGCTCAATTAGGGCAAAATGAAGATGCACTTGATTATTATAAAAAAGCGGCAAAAGCAAGTGACGATAATGTTACAACACCACGTTTTCTTTTTAAAGCAGGGCAGATAGCATTGGTACTTAACAAAAAGGATGAGGCTTTAAAAAGCTTCCAGGAAATAAAAGATAAGTATGATGCCTCACCAGAGGGCGTAAATATTGATGCCTATATAGCAATGGCAGAGTAATATGGCTACAGTAAATAAGAATTTATCAGAGTATGATAAAAATACAATCCCAAACGCGAAGAACTTTCGGTTTGGGATTGTTGTTTCAGAATGGAACGATAATATAACCGGAGGCTTATATAAAGGTGCTGTTGAGGCTTTACTGGAAAACGGAACAGAGCAGGATAATATTATTACCTGGAATGTACCCGGCAGCTTTGAGCTTATATATGGCTGTAAGCGAATGGTGCA
>JBQGDD010000032.1:0-5343 GCA_052038845.1 Dyadobacter sp.
TGTATCTTAGGCTTAAAAATACAATCAATTGAGCATACTAACACAAGATATCAAAAAGGCACTACACTGTGAACTTATGGCTACACAGCCTGATGTTACAATAGATAATATTTCTATTGACAGTCGTTCGCTGCAGAATAATGCAGGTACACTTTTTTTTGCTTTAAAAGGACAAAACCGTGATGGGCATATTTATATTCCCGAACTTATAGAAAAGGGTGTATTAAATTTTGTAGTTACCAAGATACCTGAAAGTGTAAAAGGCAAGGCAAACTTTTATATTGTTAATAACACTACCCAAGCCTTACAGGAGTTTGCCATTTATTACAGACAATTATTCAGTTTTCCTCTTATTGCGGTTACGGGCAGTAACGGCAAAACCATTGTAAAAGAATGGCTTAACTATTTACTTAGCCCCGATTATAATGTTATCCGAAGCCCAAAGAGCTACAACTCTCAGGTGGGTGTGCCCCTTTCTATAATCGGTATTAATAACAATCATAACCTTGGGATATTTGAGGCAGGAATTTCTACCACAGGGGAAATGGAAAAACTGGAACGTATAATTCGCCCTGATATAGGTATTCTTACTAACATTGGTGATGCCCACGAGGAAGGCTTTGCTGATAAGACTCAGAAAATTACTGAAAAGCTAAAACTGTTTACCAACATTAAGCTGCTCATTCTAAAGAAAAATACTGAAACAGAGGCATTGCTCAGCCCACAGATTAAAACGTTTACATGGAGCTTTTCTGAAAATTCAGGTGCAGATGTTATTATAACTGTATTAAAAAATACAGCTAAAACAGCATTAAAGATTAACTACGGTCAGAAAATCTTTGAAATAACTGTACCATTTTCAGACGATGCCTCTATAGAGAATGCCATTAACTGCCTGATGGTTTTACTGCACTTTAACTATGATGAAAAAATAATACAGGAGCGCATGGCAGGGCTTTACCCTGTAGAGCTGCGCTTACAGGTAAAAAACGGCATTAACGGCTGCACTATTATAGACGACAGTTACAGTTCTGACTATCAATCGTTAAAAATTGCGCTTGACTTTTTAGAACAGCAAAAAACACATAAAAAGAAAACGGTTATACTGTCAGATGTTTTTCAGAGTGGGTTTACACCCGATGAACTTTATGAGAAGGTAAGCGAATTATTGATTGCCAATAAAATAAGCAAGGTAATAGGCATTGGCGAAACGATAAGCAAACAATTAGGCAACTTCCCTAACTTTTATCCTTATGCTACAACGCAGGAATTTTTGGCGCAGTACAACCCTAATACTTTTGAAGAAGAAACCATACTGGTAAAAGGCGCACGCAGTTTCCGTTTTGAGGACATTGTAGTACTGCTGGAAGAAAAAACCCATGAAACGGTACTCGAAATAAACCTTAATGCCATTATTCATAACCTCAGCTTTTATAAAGCGAGGGTTAAGCCCGAAACTAAAATAATGGTTATGGTTAAGGCTTTTGGCTATGGTAGCGGCAGTTATGAAATTGCCAAGGTACTCTCTCACCATAATGTAGATTACCTGGGGGTAGCCTTTGCAGACGAGGGCATTGCCCTGCGCAATGCAGGTATCACCACCCCAATAAT
This sequence comes from Dyadobacter sp., assembly GCA_052038845.1. Lineage (GTDB taxonomy): Bacteria > Bacteroidota > Bacteroidia > Flavobacteriales > Flavobacteriaceae > Flavobacterium. The sequence goes on from JBQGDD010000032.1 coordinate 1,612, forward strand.
GGTTATGAACCCCGAAAACAGTGCGTTCAATGCTATGACAGCTTATAATCTGGAACCCGAAATATATTCGGCGAGGGAATTAAGGGCTTTTATAGCACTGGCACGGCAAAAAAACCTTTCGGGTTATCCTATACATATAAAACTGGATACCGGTATGCACCGCTTAGGTTTTGAAGAAAACCAGCTTGAGGAGTTAATCGGTTTACTAAAAAACAACAACTTTGTTACCGTAAAAAGTATTTTTTCGCACCTTTCATCCAGCGATATGCCACAGTATAAAGATTTCACGCTTGGGCAGATAGACAAGTTTGAAAAGCGTTCGCAAAAACTGATGCAGGCTTTAGGCATAAACCCTATCAGGCATATACTAAACACATCGGGCATTTATAATTATCCGGATGCGCAGTATGACATGGTTCGGCTTGGCATTGGGTTGTATGGCGTAGGCAACGACGAAACCGAACACAAAAACCTTCACAACGTAGGCACACTAAAAACGGTTATCCTCCAGATAAAAGAAATAGAACCTGGTGAAAGCGTTGGTTATAGCCGTAAATATATTGCAGCCAGTAAAATAAAAACCGCTACGCTCCCTATTGGCTATGCCGATGGAATACCGCGCAGTTGGGGCAATGAAAAAGGGTATGTACTCATCAATAATCAAAAAGCGGTTATAGCAGGTACTATAAGTATGGATATGATGATGGTTAATGTTACCGACATCAACTGTACCGAGGGCGATACTGCAATTATTTTTGGCACTAAGCCTTCGGTAGTCGAAATAGCTGAAGCACTTGGCACTATACCTTACGAAGTTTTAACAAGCATTTCACATCGTGTTAAGAGGGTTTTCTATAAAGAATAGTGCTTTTTTTGTACTTTAGCTTTTAAACCAAATCGACTTTTTTAACTAAACACTTACTATTTATGGGATTTCTAAAAGACTTTAAAGCCTTTTTAATGAAAGGCGATATAGTGAATCTGGCAACTGCCGTTATAATAGGTGGGGCATTCAGCACTGTAGTAAAATCATTTACTAATGATATTTTAATGCCGCCTATTGGTATGGCATTACAGGGTGTAGATTTTAAGGATTTATCTTTAACTCTGAGAGAGGCAAGGCCAGAAACAATTGTAGATGGTGAAACCGTTGCTGCATTAGAAGCCGTAACCGTTAACTATGGTATGTTTATACAGGTTACGCTTGACTTTATTATTATGGGTTTCTGTATTTTCTTAATACTGAAACTGTATGAAAAGACCAAGAAAAAAGAGGCAGTAAAACCTGCCGCACCACCTGCGCCAAGCACCGAGGAAAAACTGCTTATGGAAATTCGCGATGCCTTAAAAGCAAAGCAGTAGTTACAGATAGTTCCGCTACACTATATATCTGTTATTTATTAACAAAACCGCTCTTAGGGGGCGGTTTTTCTTTAGCTGATTTTTAATAGCTGTAATTAATTTCTCATTACTTTTGCACCAATATTTAACCCTTATATCTTATTAATATGAAAGTTGCTGTTGTAGGCGCTACCGGAATGGTGGGCGAAGTAATGCTTAAAGTTCTTGCAGAAAGAAATTTTCCCGTAACCGAATTAATACCCGTAGCTTCAGAGAAGTCGGTGGGTAAAGAGGTAACGTTTAAGGGTAAGCAGTACAAGGTGGTAAACCTGGAAACAGCCGTGAGCATGAAGCCGAAGATAGCCTTATTTTCGGCGGGGGGAGATACCTCTAAAGAGTGGGCTCCTAAGTTTGCCGAAGCAGGCACAACAGTAATAGACAACTCCAGCGCATGGCGGATGGAGCCGGGTAAAAAACTTATTGTACCTGAAATTAACGCAGGCGAACTGAGTAAAGAGGATAAAATTATAGCCAACCCTAACTGCTCTACCATACAAATGGTGATGGCACTGGCTCCGCTGCATAAAAAATATACGATTAAAAGAATTGTAGTTTCTACCTACCAGTCTATTACAGGCACAGGTGTTAAGGCGGTACAGCAGCTTGAAAATGAGTATGCGGGAGTAAGCGGCGATATGGCATACCACTACCCCATACACCGCAATGCTATACCGCAATGCGATGTTTTTGAAGATAACGGCTACACCAAAGAAGAAATGAAGCTGGTGCGCGAAACACAAAAGATACTAAGCGACGATACCATTAAAGTAACCGCAACTGCTATACGCATACCGGTAGTGGGCGGACACAGCGAAGCTGTAAACGTAGAATTTGCAGCCGATTTTGATATAAACGAAGTACGCAGCATACTACACAACACACTGGGCGTTACAATACAGGATAACCTTGATACCAAAACCTACCCGATGCCGATTTATGCCGAGGGTAAGGACGATGTTTTTGTAGGACGCATACGCCGTGACGAAAGCCAGCCCAACACGCTAAACATGTGGATAGTTGCCGACAACCTGCGCAAAGGTGCAGCCACCAATACTGTACAGATAGCAGAGTATTTAGCCGCGAATAACCTGGTGTAAATTATTTTAGATTATATTTATAACCTGCAATACCATAAGGTGTTGCAGGTTTTTTAATTTAAATAAATGGGAAAGCACCACAAATTATTACTCTTGTCTTTATCATCTTTAACTATCGGATGGCTTTCAATAGGCTATGGCTATGCAACTCCAGGCTTAGGCTCATTCTTACCAAGCATACTCTTTATTGGAGGAATAGTCCTTTGCTTTACAGGAATAATATTATTTATTTTAAGTATAAAAACCCCTAATTAGACATAAACGCAACACTATTGCATTTAATAAAAATTCTTTGCTTACCTTTGCAGCTATGAAAAGAAAGTTTGCCATATTCAATCTGGCACTGATGGCTGTTGTGCTGCTCACATCTGCTTATCAGTCTTTTCATGCATTCAGCCACAAACATTTTGCAGAAGTACATACGCATCAGCATGAGGTAACAAAATCGGCAAAGCATTTTAGTGCTGTAGATTTAGACCATGAACAGAATGATGACTGTTCTGTTTGTCATTTCCATTTTGACTTTTTTGTGGCACCTCAACAGTTTTGCCTGCGCTTCGATTTTCCTTTTAAACAAATACCCTAGACGTTTAACAGTATAGAGGGTTCTGCTTCTTTCTCAGGAAGCCTTTTTGCGCTTCGTGCACCCCCGGCAACAGTTTAGTAAATACCTCAGCCACTTCAGTAACTAAAGGGCTATAGTCCTGTATTTATCGGTAAGCCACTGTTTACAACGGTTTATCTCATCTAAACTACATCATGAAATTTTATTTATTACTCCTGTGCGCTTTGTTGGCGGGCAGTTGGTGTACCCATTCGCAAAACACATTAAGCGGAAGGGTTACCACACCACAAAACCAGCCGTTAGATGGTGCGCACATACATATAGAACAGTTACACGCTGTTAGCAACCCCGGCGGTTACTATGAAGTGAAAGGCATAAGCTCTGGTGCACATAGGATGGTTATATCTTATATTGGCTATAAAACGCTTGATACCATAATTAATATATATAGCAGCACTGTACTAAATACAAAACTGAAACCCGAACAGATGATACTTGATGCAGTAGCCATTACAAAGACTGCAAAAGGAACTCCGGTAAATAAAGAAACCGTTAATGAAGGGTATATAAAAAGGGAATTTACGGGTTCATTAGCTTCATCGTTAAGCAAGCTGCCGGGTGTAAACAGTATGGATATTGGCGCAGGAGCCTCTAAGCCTATTATCAGGG
>JBQGDD010000033.1:0-4918 GCA_052038845.1 Dyadobacter sp.
GAAAATATGCTCTCGGAAAGAGGCAATGGCTTTAAAATAGCTATGAATGCCCTTAACGTAGGCCGTATTAAGTTGGCTGCTGCCTGTCTTGATGCACAGCGCAGGGTAACGTCTGCATCGGTTAAATATGCGAATGAAAGAGTCCAGTTTAATACCCCAATTGCAAATTTTGGAGCTATACGTGCTAAGTTGGCTGAAATGGCAGCAAACTGTTATGCAGGTGAAAGTGCCTGTTACAGAGCTGCTAAAAATATTGAAGACCGTATTAACGCACGCGTTGCTAATGGCGAATCGCATCAGGATGCAGAGCTGAAAGGCGTAGAAGAGTTTGCCATTGAATGCTCTATACTAAAGGTAGCAGTATCTGAAGATATACAAAACTGCTCTGACGAAGGCATCCAGATATTTGGTGGTATGGGCTTCTCTGAAGACACACCAATGGAAAGTGCCTGGAGGGATGCAAGGATTGCCCGTATTTATGAAGGTACTAATGAAATTAACCGTATGCTTTCGGTAGGTATGCTGATTAAAAAAGCGATGAAAGGGCATGTTGATTTATTATCGCCCGCTATGAAAGTATCGGAAGAATTAATGGGTATTCCATCATTTGACACTCCTGACTACAGCGAGCTTTTTGCAGAAGAAAAAGAAATGATTGCCAAGCTTAAAAAAGTATTTTTAATGGTGGCGGGCAGTGCCGTTCAGAAATATGGACCTGCACTTGACGAACACCAACAATTATTAATGGCTGCTGCCGATATTTTAATTGAAATATATATGGCAGAATCTGTAATATTACGAACTGAAAAGCTGGCTAAAAATAAAGGCGCTGACAACGTAAAAGAGCAGATTGCTATGGCACAACTTTATCTTTATAAAGCTGTAGATATTGTAAATACAAAAGGTAAAGAGGGCATAGCCTCTTTTGCTGAAGGTGATGAACAGCGCATGATGCTTATGGGCTTAAAGCGTTTTACAAAATATAGCAATATGCCTAACGTAGTTGGCCTGCGTGAAACTATAGCGGCAAAACTGGTTAATGAAAATGAATATGCATACTAATAACTAATACAAGTAGTGCTGTACTTAGTTAAATCCCGGATTGATAAAAAAGTCCGGGATTTTTTATGTATATACTTTACTGTCTGCTTAATGATGGTAGCGACCATTTAAAAATCACAGCAAGCAGCCTAACAGTAATAATAATACCTGATGTGGCAAGATAAATGAGATTTTCGGGCAGGTTAAGTGCTCTTAAGGCAAAAAACACCATACCCCCTACTATGCAAATAGTTGCGTATATTTCCTTTCTAAAGATAACAGGTATTTCGTTGCACAATATATCCCGAATGACACCTCCAAAACAGGCTGTCATAGTTCCTAAGGCTATGCATATTACCGGATGCAGGTTTATAGCTATACCTTTTTCTAAACCTATCAATGTAAAAACTCCAAGCCCTATAGTATCGAACAAAAAAAGTGATGTGCGCAGCCTGTCGAGTTTTCTCCTGAATACTATAGCTATAAAGTAACCCGCAGTTATCATATACACATAAGTAAGCTCCTGCATCCATCCAACGGGTGTGCGCCCTATCAGTACATCGCGCAGTGTACCGCCACCTACTGCCGTTACAAAGGCAATAACATAAACGCCGAATAAATCCATTTTTTTATTCAGCGCAGTCAAAACACCGGATATTGCAAAAGCAAATGTCCCTAATATATCAAGTAAATGGAACATTACATTTTTTGGGTATAATAGTTATAATCGTGCAGTACAGTATCTACAAATGCAGTTGGATTGGCAGAAACTGACTGGATGCCCGTTACACTCATTATCTTGTCCTGCAGTTTGCTTATCATTTCGAAATCAGTTGACTTCAGGCTTGTTTCATAGGTTTCCTTAATTATCCTGACATCATTATCAGACAGCTTTATAACTAAAGGATAAACAGGCACGTAATTATCATTAATTTCTTTCAGGATAGTATGGTTAATGTTTATATCATTTTTAAGTGAAATAACCGCTGTACCGGCAGCCATATCCCCTATACGCTGTGTTTTTTTGCTGGTGAGCAGTGAGATAAGCCCTATTATTCCCAATCCTATGCTCATGTCTATAATTCTTAACAACCACCTTATAAAATAATCACCAAACCCTGCTTGGTACCCGTCTATTTTAATAACTTTTATTTTAAGCACTTTTTTACCCAGCGTCTGCCCTTCAAGCATGCTTTCCTGTACCAGGCTGTAAAACATTATAGGGAGATAAAAAAGCAGTACTATAGACATTGTGGACCACATATCCATACTATCCAGCACCTCATCCAGACCCATTGCCCTAAAAAACACATTGTATACAACTATACCATAGGCTATTTTAATAACCAAATCCAGAAAATACGCCAATAGCCTATGCCCAACAGTAGCTGTATTAAAATTTATGTTAACATTTTGGGTTGTGTTTATAGATAGTTGTGACATATTTTATATTTTAGCCTTTCTATGAGAGAGGTTGCGTTTATAAAACAAAATAAAGAAAAATGGCTCGATTTTGAGCAGGCTATTTTTGGTAAAGCTAAAAAAAATCCTGACGATCTGGCTAGCCTTTACATACATTTGATTAACGACCTGTCGTTTGCCCAAACCTATTACCCTAAAAGCAAGACAGTTGTATACCTTAATCATCTTGCATCTGTTACTTATCAAAAAATATATAAAACTAAAAGGGAAGAGTCTAACAGGCTGGTTTATTTTTTTAAGACCGAAGCCCCCCTTGTTGTTTACCAATACAGGCGCTATGTGCTTTATGCCTTTATTTTATTTTTTCTGTTTGTAGGCATAGGGGTACTATCTGCCGCTGGAGACGGCACCTTCGTAAGACTTATACTGGGTGACGAATATGTTAACATGACCCTTGAAAATATTGCAAAAGGGAATCCTGTAGCTGTGTACAAAAGCGGAAGTAACTGGGGCAGTGCCATTGGTATTACCGCTAATAACCTGTATGTAGGGTTAAAATCGTTTGTATTTGGCATTTTTGCCGGTTTAGGCACACTGTTAGTACTTTTATATAACTGCATTATGCTGGGCTCGTTCCAGTATTTTTTTTATGAGCAGGGAGTTATATGGGAAAGCGTACGTGGTATATGGATACACGGTGCAATGGAAATATTCGCCATAGTAATAGAGGCTGCAGCAGGGTTTATTTTGGGTGCAAGTATATTATTCCCAAAGACATATTCAAGGCTTGCATCATTAAAAACAGGATTTAAAAACGGGCTTAAAATAGTTGTAAGTACTATACCCTTTACCATTGCGGCAGGCATACTGGAGGGGTTTGTAACACGCTATTCGCCTGATATGCATATAGTCCTGAATATTTTTATAATACTATTTACGCTTGCACTCATATCTTTTTATTATCTGGTATATCCGTTTATCGTGCATAAAAAAATGCTGAAAGCCAATGCTTAACTTATATAAGAAAAGAAACTTTGCCGACATTTTTAATGATACCCTTGCAGTTTTTAAATTAAAGGGTAAAAACTATTTTGCCAATTATTTTATAGTTAATGGTGGTCTTTTACTTTTGTTAGCATTAATTATATACCTGATTAGCAGGGTGTTTTTTGAAAATATTTTTTTAGGAATTAACACCCCACAGTCGCAGCAAATGCTTAATAATTATTTTGACAGTAATTTAGAACTGTTTATTGGTGGTGGTATTGCTATTGTTTTGCTTTTAATAGTCATTTCTATATTAAATTATAGTTTTCCCGTACTGTATCTTAATTTACTTGAAAAAGGAATAGAGCCAAATTCTAACAGCCTTTTAAAATTGCTGAAAGAAAAACTGGGCAGAATACTGGCTTTCAGCTTTATGTTTCTAATTACATTTATACCTATAGCAATTTTGGTTGTCGGAATAACAGTGCTACTGAGTATGGTTATAATAGGCATACCGTTACTATTTATAGTATTTCCGGGGTTAATGTGCTGGATATTCCTGTCATTTTATGTTTATTTAAACCAAGAGGGAAATTACTTTAAAGCTATGGGCAAAGGCTTTTCTATGCTAATGCAAAACTTTTGGGTACATATTGGCGCAACACTTATTATATATGTCATATTATACATCCTGCAAAGCATTGTTTCTTTTATACCTTACATTATAGGATTAGTAGCTATGTTGATGGATGCAGGCAATAGTACGGGAGATGAAAAACTGGGTATTTTGGGCGTACTTATTCTTGTTACACTTATTTTTTCGATACTACTCTCTTATATTTTGGGAAATATTTTAGCTATAAGCCAGGGGATGATATATTATAGTTGCGAAGAAGAAAATAAAAATCACTCACTACACTCTGAAATAGATTTAATAGGTACTGATAGTGAATAAAATTATCATATATATACTGCTGCTATTTACAACCGTTTCTTTTTGTGCCGAAACGGACAGGGATTCGGTAAGCACACACACAGATACAATATATACCGGTAATACGGCTTTTATGCCTATGGACAGTGTATATTATAAAGAACGTTTCTTTGATGCCGGTTTTCAGGAAAAATATAGTGATACAGATTTTGAGTACCAGCCTAAAACTAAGGTAAAATCTGGCTGGGACCGTTTTGTTGAAGCGGTTGTACGTTTTTTAAACAGGTTATTCAGTTTTGGGGGCGACGGGAGCACAGCATCAATAACATGGAATATTATTAAAATACTAATAGCGTTTGTTATAATAGGTTTTGCAGTTTATATGATAGCAAAAGCCGTACTTAACAAAGAGGGCATGTGGATTTTTGGCAAATCCAGAAAAAATATAATGGTACAGGATATTGATGAGGAAGACATTGCCCAAATGAACCTGCCACAGCTTATACACGAAACTAAAGTGGCAGGCAATTACAG
>JBQGDD010000034.1:0-1601 GCA_052038845.1 Dyadobacter sp.
GAAGACTTTATAGCTTTTTCAAGTGATAGGTACTTAAACTGATACCCCTCATTTATAATCTTTTTTGCACTGACATTCTGGCTGGTTATCAGGATTATGTGCATTTCTCCTAATACTGTTTCAAGTAAAAACTTTGGTACATTGGGTAAAAAAAATGGCTTGTTAAGCACTTTAGCCACTGTTTTCATCATAGCGGCATTAGTAACAGGATATGGCGCAACAGCATTATATATGCCATCTAACTGGTTTTTAATTGCAAAATAATAAATACATACAAGGTCATGAATGTGTATCCACGACTGCATTTGTTTACCGCAACCCAACGGGGCACCAACCCCAAGCCGCACAGGTTTAGCCATTTCGGTTAAGGCTCCGCCCTTGCCGCTAAGCACAACACCTGTTCTTATTTTTACTACTTTAATATCAAGCCTTTTAATCTGATCTACGGCCTCTTCCCATTTTTTTACTACATTTCCTAAAAATGAGTTATCTACTTCCGTATTGTCTTCAGAATATACTTTTTCCAAACTGTCTGGATAAATACCTATTGCCGAAGCCGATATAAACTGTTTTACTTTGTTAGGCTTATTTTTGAGAAGATTATAAAGCAGGTTAGTAGATAAAATCCTGCTTTCAAGTATTGTTTCTTTGTATGAACTCGTCCAGCGCTTGGAAACAGATGCGCCTGCCAGGTGCACAATAATATCTACATCATCTATACAGCTATCATCAATACTGCCATTATCGGGATTCCAGTAAAAACCGTTATACTTTTCTTCTTTTTGTATTTTGTCTTCGTCTGTGGTAAGATAATTTATAGTAATTCCGTTTTTAAGCAGTAACGACACTAACTCAGAACCTACAAGCCCTGTTGCTCCTGTAATTAAAACTTTCATGGTAATTTTTTAACAAATATAGGCTTGCTTTATTTAATTATTAGTTAAACAAAACAGTATTTAACTATAGTTTGTGATTTGAATATCATCATTTTACCCTTATACTCCATTCAAACTGCATTTCCGAAACTATATCTCCTTTTTCATCTTTACCAATGCTTGTCATCCAAAATGTCTGCCCCTCTGTTGTTGCCACAGCCCTTTCAAGAGCCTCAGTAGTAAGATGCCCATCATTACAGGTAAAAGTTATCCTGCCCTTTGCCTTTTTAGTAAAAGTTGCCTTGTTATTTGCTACCAGCATAGATATTTTTTTTCCACTGTTTTTTATCGCATACATAACTAATGCGCCGGTACTTAACTCTGCTGCCATAGCCTGTACTGCAAAATACATGGAGTTAAATGGGTTTTGGTTTATCCACCTGTATTTTACTGACACTGTACAGGAGTCAGCAGATATTTCTTTAACCCTTACCCCACTCCAGTAAGCCGATGGAAGTTTAAAGAATAAAAAAGCATTGAGTTTTGATGGTGTAAATTGCATATAGCCTTTATTTATAAGCTAATATACTAAATATTATTATACACGCATAATAAATTACAAATGTTAAATTTGTGTTAATATTAGGTACTTTGTATTGCATAATACCTTCCTATCGATCTATATTTGCATAGAATATTAATAGACATAATAATATACTATGGAAT
>JBQGDD010000035.1:0-3265 GCA_052038845.1 Dyadobacter sp.
TTTGGTGAATTTCTGTTCATCATACCAAAGGCTATACCATGACTGCCAACGCGTGCTGCTTCGCGTATTACCTGAACAGGATCCCGATAATACTCAAATGTGGTAATAAAGGCAACAGCATCAAATGTATTGTCTTTAAAAGGCATATAATGCGAATCAGCATTTACTAAGTCGCCATCAAACAGATGTACTGCCTGCCCTAACATAAATGGCGATATGTCTCCGCCTGTTGCTTCAATACCTATTTCGTGCCACCATCGCGTAAAGCGTGTAGTACCGCAGCCAAATTCTAATAACTCCTTTATCCTTGAATCTTTACCAAGCAATTGTGCCATAACCTTTTTTTGCCATACTTCAGCCCGCTTGTAGCGTCCTTCATACCATTGCTCATAAGTATCTGTATGTTCCCGGTTAAAAAACCACTCTTCGCGCCCCTGCCAGTTGGTAAGGCTCTTGGTCATCAGTCCAAAGCTATTTTTTTCAAGTTCCATGCTGTTTTACATATTAAATTAAAAAAGCCCTGCTCCTATACGTATAAATTAGGTATAGAAACAGGGCTATATAGTAATAACAGCATTGCTGAAAATATAACTTAGCCTGTGCATCCCTACGCCGGTATTATCCGTATCAGGTTTATCGGGTATTATCTCAGCCTTTTATTTTGGTAAAAAGCACCCCGTGCAAGTATGGTGCTAAGATAGCTATTTTAATTGAGCCAAAGGCAACTTGTTATTGTTAAATAGCCCACTTTTTAAAATAAGCTAATAACTTTTGATTTGAATGAAAGGAAGCATAGTTAGTAAAAATTCTTAAATATTATTACACATTTTATTTGTACTTAATCTAAATAAGATTAAATTTGCACCCGTTAAAAACATCGTCCCCATAACGGAATGAAAAAACTTTTTATTCTTTTTTTTGCTTTAGTAAATGTTACGCTCTCACTGGCACAATCCGGAAAAATAACAGGTATTGTAACTTTTGACAATGGTGAATCGGCTATTGGCGTATCAGTAATTTTAAAAGGTACAGATAAAATAACAGTTACCGATGCTGACGGAAAATTTACCATTACTAATGTACCTTATGGAAGTTATACAATAGAAACCAGCACTATAGAGGCTAATAAAAAAAGTGTTCCTGTAACTGTAAATTCTCCTGTTGTAAATGTTGATATAGCAATCATTCGCAGTAATGCTACAGAGCTAAACGAAGTTACGCTCAATAAAACGTCTGAAAAAACCGAGATAGAAACAAAAGGTTTTGCTGTAAATGTTATAGAAACTAAAGAGGCGGGCTTAAGAAACCTACAGACGAACGAGCTTTTAGACAGAACGGTTGGGGTAAGAATACGACAGAATGGCGGTTTAGGTTCTGATGTTAATTATAACATAAACGGAATGTCGCGTAATTCTATACGCATACTTATTGACGGAATACCTATAGAAACATATGGCTCCTCTTTTGACCTTAACAGCATACCTCCTGCTATGATAGATCGTATTGAAGTTTATAAAGGAGTAATACCAGGACACCTGGCAGGCGATGCACTGGGTGGAGCAATTAACATTATACTTAAAAAAGGGGCAAGAAATAACTTTAACGCTTCAGTTTCCTATGGCTCATTTAATACGGCACAATCAAATTTTAATGGCGTATATCGTTTTGATGAATCTGGATTTACTATAAAAGCATCCGGGTTTTATAACTATTCTGATAATGATTATGAAGTTTGGGGTTCTACCGTATATAATATATTGCCAAATGGCAGGTTGGAATATGTAAGAGCCAGAAGGCTTAATGATGCCTTTAGGTCTATTGGCGGAATGGTAGATGTAGGTTTTACAGATGTAAAATGGGCAGATAACTTTTTTATAGGGTTCACCAAATCAGATATGTATAAAGAGATTCAGCATGGTATGTTTATGACTACACCCTATAAGGGCAGGTTTACTGAATCTGATGCAAGTTTACTGCAATTAACATATAATAAGAAGAATCTATTTACTGAAGGGCTGGAATTTAATCTTCAAAGTATATATGGCGAAAGAAACCTTGTAGTTAATGATACTGTTAAGTGGAATTATAACTGGTTTGGCGAGAAAAGCCTTGACCTTAACGGAAATCCAATTATAAGACCTCAGGGTGCACAGCAGGGTACACCAACTATAGCTAATATTAAAAGAGAGGTAGGATCTGTAAGAACAGGACTTGCTTATTCTGTTAATAAAAATCACAGATTTTTATTAAACTATTTATACAGTTTTGTAAACAGAGATGATGATGATGAAATACGCTCTGTACTTGAAAGAAATTTTTTCGGCACAAGAGATTTGGATAAGAGTATAACATCTTTAAGCTATGAACTTACTGCTTTAAATAATAAACTTAAGGTTAGTGTTTTTGGAAAAAACTATCAGCAGAGAATAGAAAGGATGAATCCAATAACAGAGATTGTAAATGGACAGCTTACAAGAGTTGAGGATATAGTTTCATCTAATCACAATATTAACGGATATGGAACAGCAATATCCTATGAAATAATACCAAAGGTTTTTATTTTAACATCTGCAGAAAAGGGTGTAAGACTGCCCACGGAAAACGAAGTTTTCGGCGATCCGGGAGAAAATATGAGCGAAAACCCAAATATAAGACCGGAAACAAGCAGGAACTATAACTTAGGTGCAAGATTAGGAACTTTCAGTTTACATAAACATGAGTTAAACATTTCATTTAATAGTTTTATAAGGAATATTCAGGACAGGATAGGTCCTCAAATATTAACAGCTATTAATAATAATTTACAAGTACTCCCTTTTACAAACCAAGGTAATGTAAAGTCTAAAGGGTTTGATTTTGATATTAATTATACATTTAACCGAAACCTGAATGTAGTGTTTAATACCTCAAGGTTTGACCTTGTAACCACCATTAATAATCAGGAGAGAAATATACCTAATGAGCCTACATTTACCATCAATACAGGAGCTCAATATTCATTTGATTACATAATAGGAATAGGCTCTCGTATAAACGTATTCTATAACTTTATGTTTATAGATACATTTAATTTCATGACTATACCTTACAGTAATAATTCAGGTACAGATTTTTTTGATATCCCGCAGCAATATGTTCATGACATAGGAATGAACTACATTTTTCCGAATAAAAAAATTATAATGAGTTTTGACGCTAAAAATATACTAAACAGGCGGATTTTTGATAATATGGCAGTGCAAAAACCGGGGCGTGCATTTTCTAT
>JBQGDD010000036.1:0-21375 GCA_052038845.1 Dyadobacter sp.
TAGGAGAAGTCGGCATAGACGTTGCTTTCTTTTACCGGGCCTACCTGGTCTACGATGGCGGATAATCCAAGGCCTACGTTCTTGCCTACGGGGCTGTGCCCGGAGAAGGTGCCTGTGGTGGGTGCGCCGTCCATGTTGACCCACTGGGCGCGGTAGAGCAGACCGAAGGCGAGGTTTTCTTTGGACCCTGCATAGGCGGGGTTTATAACGTTCATGTTGTACATGTACTGGGTGTAGTGGGGGTCCTGCTGAGCCGTAGCTTCTATCAGCCCTCCCAGGGAAAGCAGTACGGCGAGGTATATTTTCTTCATAATTTTAGGTCGGTTAATAGATGCCTAAAATAGAAATTTTTTTAAAAACAAGTGTTTTCTGCTGCCTTTTTTATTTGTCATTCACCTTGTTAATTGTTATAAAAAAAGGGCTACAATTAAAAATTCCATTTCAATGAAGCAGGAATCTTTAAATAATGATTAAGATTTCTACTTCGCCGAAATGGAACTATACAATAAATAAACTGCTTGTAAGGTGCAGTATTAAAAATTATTATTTTTTACCGGAAGCCTCAAGGTTTCTTTCAATTTTATGCCCGGGGCGCGACCATTTTGGTTTCTCACCCAGTGGGGCAAATTCAGAATCTTCAGCTTCAACTGTTTTAGGCTGCGATACTTTTGTAAATGGTTTTTGCGGTATCATTCCCAGTGTTTCAAACATTTTCATGTCTTCATTTACATCAGGGTTTGGCGTGGTAAGCAGTTTGTCTCCTGCAAATATGGAGTTTGCACCTGCAAAAAAGCACATTGCCTGCCCTTCACGGCTCATTTGCGTTCTTCCGGCAGAAAGCCTTACCTGTGTTTCGGGCATAACAATACGGGTGGTTGCTACCATGCGTATCATTTCCCAAATTTCAACAGGTTTTTCGTTTTCCATGGGAGTACCTTCTACCGCTACAAGTGCGTTAATAGGCACAGATTCCGGTTGTGGGTTTAAGGAAGCAAGGGCTACAAGCATACCTGCCCTGTCTTCTATACTTTCTCCCATACCAATAATACCGCCACTGCATACAGTAACGTTGGTTTTCCTTACATTGTCTATAGTCTGGAGCCTGTCTTCAAATCCCCTTGTAGAAATAACCTCTTTATAATACTCTTCAGATGTATCAAGGTTGTGATTATAGGCATAAAGTCCGGCTTCTGCAAGGCGTTTTGCCTGGTTTTCGGTTAGCATACCAAGTGTACAGCATACCTCCATATCCAGCTTGTTAATGGTTCTTACCATTTCCAGCACCTGGTCAAACTCCGGCCCGTCTTTAACATTCCTCCAGGCAGCACCCATACAAACGCGGGATGAACCCCCTGATTTGGCACGTAGTGCCTGCGCTTTTACCTGCTGTACAGACATAAGCCCGTTACCCTCTATATCGGTATGGTAGCGTGCTGCCTGTGGGCAGTAACCGCAGTCTTCGGGGCATCCGCCTGTTTTTATGGAAAGCAGGGTAGATACCTGTACTACATTAGGGTCGTGGTGTACACGGTGCACCGATGCAGCTTCATAAAGAAGATCCATCAGCGGCTTGTTATAAAGAGCTATAATTTCGTCTTTTGTCCAGTTGTGCCTTTTGATGTTCATAACGGAATTTTAAAGTTGCTCCAAAAGTAGCAAATTCCGAATTAAAGTACAGAACAATATTGCGTGTATTTGGATTTTAAGCAGGCTGGTTTAGTGCCTATTCGTGGTTAATGTTATCTACCTTGTTGATTTTCTCTACTTTATCTTTCCAGTACTGCATAAGTGCAAACGATACTATTGCTGATGCCGCAAGCCCCTCTATAAACAATCCTATACAAAACTGGTATAATGATGGGTCGCCGGCAAAGATGTAGTTTTCTACAAAGGTGTCAATATACCTTTCGCCGCCCCTGTATTCTGCATAGCCCATAAAGGCGAATATGGTTAATACCGCACTGAATACGGCTGTGAAAAATGCAGAAGATAAATTGGTAAAGTAGCCGTCTATACCATCCTTATAGTTTTGTTTTATAGTCCTGTTTACACCATATATAACAAATATAAAGTTAAGAAGCCTTAAATAGACCTGATCAGACAGGTTAAGTGCCTCCATTAAAAAGAAGAATAATGCTATACCGATAAAAATTATAAAACCGTTAGTTAATATCCTTTGTACTTTCATAGCTTTTGGGTTTTTTGTTTGTTTTCAGTTAATAAATTGGTTTATAATAATTTGCTGTCAGTACTATAATTACAGCTTTGTATTATGTGCTATTTATTCCGAAATTTAGCTATTAATGGGGAGAAACAGATATTAATTAATAAAAATTTAATAAAAGAAGTATGATTAAATAGCTATTGATGCTTACCTAATAATATTGCCATTATCATCATAAAGCAGTACCCATTTGTTATGGAAAAAATAATCCCACTCTGCTTCAGCAAGATCCGTTTCCGGGTCAATAAGTGTTTTAAATTCTCTTCCGTTGACTGATACTTTTGTGTTGGTATATATGGCAACATCTATACCCTGCTCTTCATATTCTTTTTTTATCCTCTGTGCCATTTGCCAAATCATGTCGGGTTTGGTAACCATGCCGTTTTCCTGCTTGCGCGTTAGCTTAGACGATAGATTATAAAACACGGGCTTTCCTGTCTTTTTATCTTTTATATTAAAGTAGGTATAGCCGCTGCGTGAGCGCAGCATCATTCTCCAGCTAAGCCTGTGCCCTTCTTCTGTCCAAAACACATCTCCTTCAATAAAATGATGCCTTATAGGCAGGAACAACTGTATAATAAAGTAGGGGATAAAAAAATACAGCAGTATGTTTTTACTTTCACCTGTGTATGCCCCCTGCTGTGAAACAGGCTTCTTTTTAAAAAATATAGCCCTTATCCTTTCGGGAGGGTAGAAGAATACTACAAAACTTAGTGCAAAAAACGGGAATATCCCAATTTGGAGTGTTATGGAGTTAAAGATGTGAAATATAAGCGATGCTATAAAAGCAATGGTTCTTGTACGCTTAAATAGCAACAGCGGTACTACAAGCAAATCGAACACGATGCCTGCGTAGGCTATAAACATATAAAACCATTTTTGCATGGCAATGTCATGAAAAATACCCGATGTGCTCCTGTCTAAAAGGTTTCGGGTAAAAGTACCGTCAAGCCAGTCAGGATAAAATTTAGCCAGTGTTGCAAAAACATACACAATGGTAACCTGTGCTATCATAACCCAGGAACACCACGCGGGCATGGTGAGTTTTTTTAACGCAGGGTTTTGCTTTGCATCTATAGAGGCATACCTGTTGGCGGGTAAAAAAAGCATGATAAGGCAAACAAGCAGTAAAAGGTAATAATGGTTATTGTAAGATGTTTTCTGCATAAAGTAAACCCCGCCCCACATTATAGTATACATACCCAATGTATAGCGGTATTTATACCCTGCCATAACCAATAGCCCTAAAACCCCCATGGTGGCAAAATAAAAATACATTCCATAGCCCGGCAGTGGCTGCAGCCACTCCATACCAATGTGCGAAAAGGTAAACTGAGGAACAATGAAATTTTCTTTAACCCATCCGGTAAGTATTGCGCCAAAGGTTTCGCAGGCAAGCAGGAAACCAAAAAATATCCTGAAAATAATTAGCGGCGCATTATCTATCTGCGCAAAAAGGCGTTCCTTCATGCAGTGGTATTATTAAAATAATGTAGTGATAACTGTTTGTCTTTGTCTAACTGTGCTTTCAGCTCATTAACCGACTCAAACTTTACTTCATCCCTTAATTTTTGATGTATGTTCACTTTTATCGCCGCATCATATATATCTTCATCAAAATTAAAAAGGTGTACTTCTATACTGCGCTTATCTCCGCCTATAGTAGGGTTATTACCTATGTTCATCATTCCCTGTTCCTGTTTTCCGTTTACCAGGGCTGTAACAATATACACGCCATTGGCAGGTATAAGCTTATAGTCTTCGGAAACAGAAATATTGGCAGTTGGGTAATGTATAGTTCTGCCCATTTGCCTGCCTTTTACTACACTTCCTGTAATAAAATAAGGGTAGCCCAGGTATTTATTGGCTTTTTCTATATTTCCTTCGGTAAGGGCGTTTCTTATTTTAGTAGAACTTACAGATACCTCATTAATTTCAAAGGCAGAAATCTCTTCCACTTCAAAACCATATTCTTCGCCAAAGCGTATAAGATCATATATAGTTGCTGTCCTGTTCCTGCCAAAACGGTGGTCATGACCAATTATTATTTTATGGATGTTGAGTTTGTCAACTAAAATATCCTTTACAAAATCTTCGGCTGTAAGCCTTGAAAAGGCATGGTCAAACGGATGTACAATCAGGTTGTCAATTCCATACTCATCCAGCAAAAAGGCTTTTTCGTTAATAGTGTTTAACAGCCTTATATCGGTATTTTGCTGTAATACCATGCGCGGGTGCGGAAAAAATGTAAGCACCACATTTTGGTAACCTGTGGTTTTAGTACTCCGTATGAGTTTGTCTAAAATGCGCTTATGGCCGTTATGCACACCATCAAAAGTGCCTAAGGTTACTATTGTTTTATATGGGTGTGTAAACTCCTGTATGGACGTATAGATTTTCAAAACGCTGATTTAATTAAGCAAATTTAATTATCTCATTTTAATTAAAGTAGTAAACTTTAAATATATATTTTTTAGTGATTATTATTTTATAAAAATATACGCTGTATTTATTTGTACTATTAAAATATTATCACTTTTAGTTGTTAAAAAATCATTAAAATAATATTTTTAATGTAAAAATTGTAATTGACATATGATGTTTAACCATAAAATTATTAATTTAGTAATCTTATACTAACTACAACTTGAAACTATGAGAATAAAATTATTTTTAGTGGCTATGCTTTTATGTATTACCACAGGTTATTCGCAGGGGGCTTTGTGGAGTAAAACAGATGAAGCCCGTGTACAGGATAAAGAAAAAATGGACAGGGAGAGCAGTCCTGTAAAGTATGATATTTACAGCCTCAATATGCAGGAAATGCTGTCAAGGCTTCAAAATGCACCGCAAAGGGGAACGGGAGAACAATCTACAGTAATTGTTTCTTTTCCTACTGCCGAAGGAGGTTTGGAAAACTTCAGGATATATGAGGCTTCTGTACTTCACCCTGATCTTGCCGAGCGGCATCCTGATATAAAATCGTACGTGGGGCAGGGGGTAGAAAACAAATCACATTCTGTAAGGTTTAGTGTTACCATGTATGGGCTGCATGCCATGGTGCTTTCTCCTGAAGGCACATCATATACAGATACTTACACAAAAGATAAACAGTACTACATAGCCTACAAAAAATCGGCAATAAAAACAGCGCGCACCTTTAGCTGTGGCGTTACAGATGAAACAGACCACGCTACACATTCAGAGAATCAAAATGCACCTTTTTCGGTAGAAAGTTCAGATGGTGTTTTAAGAACATACCGCCTTGCAATGGCATGTACTATAGAGTATGCTGCTTTCCATGTAAATGCAGCAGGTTTGGGCAACGCTACAGAAGCACAGAAAAAGGCTGCTGTTCTTGCTGCAATGACGGTAACTATGACGCGTATTAATGGCATATATGAAAGGGATATGTCTTTAACAATGCAATTAATACCAAATAACGAGAATATTATTTTTATAAATTCTGACAACTTTAATAATAATAATGCAGGGGTGCTTATTGGGCAGGCACAAACAGTTATAAACAACGTAATTGGTTTTAATAATTACGATATTGGTCACGTAGTCAGCACTGGCGGCGGTGGGCTTGCGCAGCTTGGCTGTGTATGTACTTCAAACAAGGCAAGGGGAATAACAGGAAGCCCGGCTCCGGTGGGCGACCCTTTTGATGTAGATTATGTAGCACACGAAATGGGACATCAGTTTGGAGCTAACCATACATTTAATAACCCCGGGCAAAGAAGCGCAAACTCGGCGGTAGAACCGGGTAGTGGAAGTACTATAATGGCCTACGCAGGTATTAGTCCCCCAAATATCCAGAATAACTCTGATGCATACTTTCACACAGTAAGTATAACACAGATGATAAATTTTATAAGCGGTACAGGAGGGTTTTGCGCAGCGGTAACTAATAATAATAATTCTGCTCCAGTAATAGCACCACTAACCTCTTACACCATACCAAGAAGTACAGCTTTTGTATTAAGGGGTAATGCTACAGATGCAGATGGAGATGAACTTACCTATTCCTGGGAACAGGTAAATGCTAATGGTGCTGCTTCTACACAGGGGGTAACACCAATGCCTACCAGTACCAGTGGTCCTAACTTTAGGTCTTTACCGCCGTCAGAATCTCCTGACAGGTATATGCCGCAACTGCAAAGTGTTTTAAACGGAAGCCTTACCCCAACATGGGAGGTTGTACCATCTGTAGGAAGAACTATGAACTTTGCGCTTACCGTAAGGGATAACCAAACGCCAAATGGCGGACAGACCGCGAGAAGCAATATGACGGTTACTGTAAATGGTACGGCTGGGCCTTTTGTGGTAACATCTCAGGATACTGAAAATTTATCATGGGAACAGGGCAGCCAGCAGACCATAACATGGGATGTGGCAGGCACAACCGCAAATGGTGTAAATACTGCCAATGTAAACATCCTGCTTTCTACAGACGGGGGGCAGACTTTTGATACCGTACTTGCATCTAACGTTCCTAATGATGGCTCTGAAACTATTACGGTACCCAATATACAGGCAGCTCAATGCCGTGTAATGGTAGAAGGTGCAGGCAATATATTTTATGCTGTAAATGATATTCCTTTTGCAGTTGGTATGGTAGTAGTAACACAATGTGAAACATATACTTTTGAAGAATCGTTTGCTATACCTGATAATGCCCAGCAATACACAGTAACTTCAGTTAACGTGCCGGATGATGTTACAATAACAAGTGTAAACTTTGGTACAAACATAACACACACTTATTTGGGTGATTTATTGATAAGAGTTGCAAGCCCTAACGACACGCAGGTACAGTTATGGGCACAGCAGTGTACTAACAGCCAAAACCTTAATGTACTGTTCAGTGATTCCGGTTCGGCGGTTTCCTGTAGTTCTCCTACTACGGGTACAGTTACACCATTTGAACCGCTTTCTGCCTTTAACGGTGAAAGCTCTCAGGGTAACTGGAGTTTAGGTGTTGTAGATGTACAGCCGCAGGATACAGGAACGCTTAACTCATGGTATGTAGAGATATGTACTTTGGCAACTGCGGGGCTTGACAGTAACAAACTACAGAATTTTACGCTATACCCTAATCCAAATGAGGGAAGTTTTACAGTTGCTTTTAACTCTGATTCTGCAAACGATATTACTGTAGCTGTACACGATATGAGGGGCAGGGAGATATATAACAGCTCTTTTCATAACACAGGGATGTTTTCCGGTAACATAAACCTGCAAAATGCTCAAACGGGTATTTACCTTGTAACTGTTAAAGATGGCAGCAAAACCGCAGTAGAAAAAATAGTTATTAAATAAGTTTCATTTTTTAAAGTGAAAAAGGAGTGCTGAATTTTTTAGCACTCCTTTTTTTATTGGAATCGGATACTTATATCTTTCAGTTTTTGGCTGTCGACAATTTCAGGTATGTGTATCTCTAAATTTTTCCCATTATACGTTACGCTGCCTTCGGTTACTTTATAAAATCCTGCCTTGCCACGGCAAAAACACATTACACCAAACAGCATTTTTGTATCCTGTAGTGCGGCATCTGTATAACTGAACTCGGTATAGTCAGAGTTCACTTCAAATAGTATATCTTCATTGTATCCGTCATCCTGCAAAGCAGGGTCGGTATGTTTGCTGTAACTGTATTTAATTACAGTTTTTCCCGGTGCATTTTGAAGGGAATAGTATATTTTGCCAATGTCATCAGTTTTTACATCGATACTTTTATCTCTTAAAATTTCCATAGAGCATTCTCCCTCCGCAGGGCATCCGCTTTCAAGACTATAATTTTCGGTTAAAGGCATAGAGGAGTTTTTTTGGTTTCCGCAGGATAGTGCAAAAAGCATCAGCGGGAGTACAGCATATTTTTTCATATAGGCATATTTGTCATGTAACTATAAAGATACAAATTTATGCTAAAGTAGCAGCGGGAGTATAGCTTTAAAGGTAACTCAATGTAGTAGCTGTAACAAAAACAGCCGGCTTTTAAACCGGCTGCATTTATTTAGAAAAAGCAGTTTTTTATTTATTAAGTACCACTGCGTTTTTAGACCACGTTTTTATTTCAGCAATCCTGCTGTCGCTGTAATCAACTTCGCTTAGTACAGCATCGTTCCAAAAAAACCATTTTCCGGTTTTAGCACCGTTCTGATATTCTCCCATAGACTGTTTTGTGCCATTTTCATTATAGGCAACCCATTTACCATGAAGTTTACCGTTTTTATAAAAGCCCTGTTGCTTTACATTACCGTTATCATGATAATATGTAGCTTTAACCAACTGGCTTTCCAATTCATATTTTGGTTCTGTGTCCTGAGCTGACAGTACCCCTGCCGATAGCAATACTGCTGCAATAATACTCTTTTTCATATCTGTCTTTTTATTAGTTAACTAATTGTGTATAACAAATATAAAAAGTATTATTTACATTAAAGAGATATTAACTTAACAATTTGGTAACATTAGAAAAACTTAACATTGGGGTTTGAGGGTTATTTTAAAAGTTTATCCAAAATGTTTTTAAGTTCAGGGTCAGATGGGCGTGGCGCGTCAGCGTTAACTATGTTCCCTTTTGGATCAATTAATATAAACCTTGGTATCGATTTAATACCATAGGCAGTAATAAAGTCAGATTTCCAGTCTTTATCAGCTATAAGCTGTATCCCGCCCAACAATTTATCGGTAACCATTGTATTCCATTTTTCACGGGTTTTTTCCTCATCGATAGAAATGCTTACAAAAGTTATGTTTTTATTTTTATACATCTCTTCTGCTTCCTGCAAAAAGGGTATTTCCTGCCTGCATGGTGCGCACCACGTAGCCCAAATATCAATATATACATATTTGCCTTTCAGCTCGGCAAGGCTGGTTTTTCCACCTTTATGGTTGGTATAACTAAATTGCGGAGAGGGTTTGTCTTTTAGTTTGTTTACGGCAACTCTTTTATCTATTTCTATAGAAATACTTGACTTTTCTGACTGAACCCTCATTCCCATAAAGCTTTTAAACATATAGGCATAATTGCCGTCCATAAGCTTTTTAAGTTGCTTTTCATAAAACCCTTCTGCCTCTTTTTTTACATCATCCTCATTTGCCTGCTGGTCAAGTTTATTTAGAATGTCCTTTTTTCCGGCTTCAAGCTCGGATAAGAATATATTTTCACCAGAACCTTCTCCTTTATACGTAAGGGTTTCGCTAAAGTTATTACCATCGGCAGTAATAGTCAGGTCGCTATCATTGCCTAAAAATAAAGTCACATTTTCGTCTTTATAATGCATAGAATACTGCCCCAGCCCCTGGCGTATTTCTGTTGAAAAATTCCCGCCTTTATCTACGGGTATTGTTGTTTTCCATTTTCCGCCCAGCTTTTCTATCTTAATTGAATCAGCAGCATTATTTTTTATGGTTCCTTTAAAGTTATCCAACCCCGATTGGGCATAAAGCCCTGTGCAGGCTGCTAATAACAACAGTACTATTTTCCTCATTTTATAAATTAGTTTCGCCAAAAATAAGGTTTCTCAATAATAATACGAAGTTATTTCTTTTGTAATAGCGCGTTTAGTTCTTTTTCAAGGTCAGGATATGATGGGCGCAGGGCATCAGCATCAACAATATTTCCGTTTGGGTCAAGCAATATAAATCTTGGGATTGAATTTATGTTGTAAGCTTTAATAAAATCAGAGTTAAAGTCGTTATCTGCAAACAGCTGTATCCCGCCGAGTGATTTATTGGTAACAAATTTTTTCCATTTTTCTTTATCCTTTGCCGGATCAGCAGAAATGCTTACAAAAGCTATTTTTTTACCGTGAAACTTCTTTTCCAGTTCCTGCAGGTAAGGTATTTCCATTATACATGGGCCGCACCATGTAGCCCATACATCTATATATACGTAGCTGCCTTTAAGGTCGGCAAGTTTTGTTTTTCCGCCTTTATGGTTTTCATATTCAAAAGAGGGAGAGGGTTTGCCTTTCATAGACAGTTTTTGTTGTGCCTGTAGTACCATCAAATCTATATCCCTGTTTTCAGCCAGTAGTTGTTTCTTTTGTTCTTCTTTAAACTTTTCATCAAGGTCTTTATCGTTTAAAGCAGCCTCAATCTTTTCCTTGCGGGCTTTGGTTAGTCCCTTTACTCTTTCAATATCAGAATGTAAAGCCTCCATGAGTTTAATCCCGAACTGCTCATCATCAAGCGCTTTTTTTGCCAGGTAGTTATTTTCCTTTTCGCCTTTGCCTGTATAGACTATAGATTCGTCAAACATAACCGCATCCATAGTTAAGGTAAGGTTGTAGCCATTTTTAAGGTATAAAGATGTATATTCTACCCCGTCAAAAAGTTGGTACATTCCCGGTTCTACAGAAAAACTGTCAGTAAAAACACCCTTATCATCAACTGGTATTATCCTTTCAAACTTTTGCTTTCGTATAAACAGCGAGTCACTGTTGCGGTTTTCTATTATAGCCATAAAACGCACAGCATCTGTTTGTGCATAGGTTCCAGTAAGGGTAAATAAAATGATTAGTACTATTTTTTCCATGACTGATATTGTTTGCTTTACGTAAAATTAAGCCTACCGTGCCACAAAACCGAATTATTGCAGTAAAATTTTATGTTTGCTTTATTTAAGCAGATTCAGTTTTTATATTTGCAGCTATGAAAATAAAAAATACACTTATAGCCGCATTGCTGTTGTTATGCTTTGCCTGCAACACAGAAACTAAAACGATAACTGTTAAAAAAGAGAAATACAGCATAGAGCTGCCTGATTATCTGTCTGAAACAAGTATCTTAAACGAGGAGGCTTCGCTCCAGTATCAAAACCTGTTAAAGCAGTTTTTTGTTATTGCGCTTGACGAATCTAAGACAGAACTGCAGGAGGCGCTGCTGGCTAATGGGCTTGAAGATGATTACAGCTTTGATTTAGAGGGTTACTCTGAACTGATGATAGAGAATTTCCGGCAATTTGTTGGGCTTGGGGGGATACCCGATTTTACCGAAACTACCATAAACGGCATGAGGGCATTTACAGTAGATATAGAAGGTGCTATAGACGGCGAGGTTATTTACTGGAAGGTAGCCTATATAGAGGGTAAAAATAACTTCTATCAGTTATTGGTATGGACACAAGGAACCAAGAAAAAAGAATATGAAGAGCAGATGCAGGATATTGTTAACTCTTTTAGGGAAACCGATAAAAGCAGAAATTAAAAAGCCTGAATATTATTATGCAAGTTCAGCGATTATTAGTAATAGTTGCTAAATTTGCACTCTTAAAATTATAATATAATGTATAGAAGCCATAATTGCGGGGAGCTTACAGCCTCACATATTAATCAGGAAGTAACACTTGCCGGATGGGTACAAAAAACACGTAACAAAGGATTTCTTGTATGGGCAGACCTTAGGGACCGCTACGGAATAACACAGTTGATTTTTGACGAAGAGCGTACTGATAAGGAAGTTTTCTCTAAAGCGGAAACGCTGGGCAGGGAGTTTGTTATACAGGTTAAAGGTACTGTTATAGAGCGTGAGTCTAAAAACCCAAATATGGCTACCGGAGAGATTGAGATACTGGTAGAAGAACTAACTATACTTAACACAGCACAAACGCCTCCTTTTACTATAGAAGATGAAACCGATGGCGGAGAAGATATCAGGATGAAATACCGTTATCTTGATATACGCCGTAATCCGGTAAAAAACAGCCTGCTGTTTAGGCATAAAGTAGCTATGGAGGTGCGTAATTACCTTAGTAAAGAAGGGTTTATTGAGGTTGAAACTCCTGTACTTATAAAATCTACACCCGAAGGGGCAAGGGATTTTATTGTGCCTTCACGAATGAACGAAGGGCAGTTTTATGCCCTGCCACAGTCGCCACAAACCTTTAAGCAGTTGCTTATGGTGGGAGGTATGGATAAGTACTTCCAGATTGTAAAATGCTTTAGGGATGAAGACCTGCGTGCCGACCGCCAGCCGGAGTTTACACAAATAGACTGCGAAATGGCTTTTGTAGAGCAGGAAGATATTATACAGGCTTTTGAAGGGTTAACAAAGCACCTTTTAAAAGAGCTTAAAGGTATAGATACAGGTGCGTTTCCACGAATGACGTATGATGATGCCATGCGTAAATATGGTAATGATAAGCCGGACATTCGTTTCGGGATGGAGTTTGGTGAACTTAATGATGTGGCACAGCACAAAGAATTTTCAGTATTTAACGATTCTGAACTGGTTGTGGGTATTGCCGCACCGGGTTGCGCATCTTATACCAGAAAAGAAATTGATGCCCTTATTGACTGGGTTAAACGCCCACAGGTGGGTGCCAGCGGTATGGTATATGTAAAATATAATGAAGACGGCAGCCTTAAATCATCTGTAGATAAATTTTATGATGAGGAAGACCTTAAAAAATGGGCTTCTTCAACCGGTGCAAAACCGGGCGACCTTATTTTAGTATTAAGCGGAGACGCAAACAAAACCCGTACCCGACTTAGTGCATTGCGCATGGAGCTTGCCACAAGGCTTGGCTTGCGCAAACCGGATGAATTTGCACCGCTATGGGTGTTGGATTTCCCGTTACTGGAGTGGGATGAAGAGAGCGAAAGGTTCCATGCTATGCACCACCCGTTTACCTCTCCAAAACCGGAAGATATACCACTATTGGAAACCGAACCTGCAAAAGTTAGGGCAAACGCCTATGACCTTGTGATGAATGGTAACGAAATTGGCGGTGGCTCTATAAGGATACATGATAAGGCTACACAGCAGTTAATATTTAAATATTTAGGCTTTACAGAAGAGGAAGCCAAAGCGCAGTTTGGTTTCCTTATGGATGCATTTCAGTTTGGTGCACCGCCACATGGAGGTTTAGCTTTTGGTTTTGACAGGCTTGTGGCGATATTAGGCGGACAGGAAACGATAAGGGATTTTATAGCATTCCCTAAGAACAATTCAGGGCGCGATATTATGATTGATGCGCCCTCGGTAATAGATAATGCACAGCTTGAAGAGCTGCACATACGCTTAAAATAAATTTGACAATTTTTTACTGTTTCAAAAAAATAAAATATTTTTTTGAAAATATTTAACATTCTGTTTTGCAGTCTCATAATAAAGACTACCTTTGATAATTATTAATTATTTTTTATTACAGAATGCGAACAGGTAAAGTTAAATTTTTCAATGAATCTAAAGGTTACGGATTCATTACTGACGACGAAACAGGAAGTGACATTTTCGTTCATGCTACAGGAATCAAAACGGAGGATCTTCGTGAAGGTGACAAAGTAAGCTATGTTGAAGAAGAAGGAAGAAAAGGTAAAGTGGCTGCTCAGGTAGTAGCTATGGAAGATTAATATATAGAAATCAATCTGCCTATTTTAGATTACAGGCCGTCCCACTTCGGGACGGCTTTTTTGTTGCTGTATAGTTATTATTTTAGCCTTAATATCCTAAATTAATTATATATTTAACAAGTATAATATTAATTTGTTGTTCTATATCGCATGGTACTATTCGTACAGATGGTTATTTTTATTAGTTCTAAATAAAAATTAATAAAAAGCGGTCAAGACTATCAGAAAACCTTGATATAGTTTAAATCTGGACACGTATATTTGTGAATTATTTATTAAAATTAAGCCGTTATGCAGACTACACAGGCAGATTATTTCCCGATATTTATGCAGCTATTACTTGCTGTGGGTTTTGTAGTGGGTACAATAATAGTTTCTAACTATTTGGGGCCTAAACGAAACTCTATAAATAAAGATAAAAATTTTGAGTGCGGTATAGAGTCAATCGGTAACGCGCGTATTCCGTTTTCAGTTAAATACTTTTTAGTTGCCATACTCTTTGTATTGTTTGATGTTGAGGTGATATTTATGTACCCCTGGGCAGTTAACTTTAAAGAGATGGGGTTTGAGGGTCTGCTTAAGATGGGGATATTTTTATTCCTGCTTGTAGTAGGCTTTTTTTATGTAATGAAAAAGAAAGGGTTAGAATGGGAGTAAGGTATGCTTTTTGCACCATTTTCCCTGAAATCAAAATTTAATTTACAATGAGCAATTCATCAGATATAAAAATAGTTGACGCTCCGGCAGGAGTAGAGGGTAACGGCTTTTTTGCCACTAAGCTGGACAGTGTGGTGGGGCTTGCCCGTGCAAACTCGCTTTGGCCGCTGCCTTTTGCAACCTCATGCTGCGGTATTGAGTTTATGGCTACAATGGCAGCACATTATGATGTGGCGCGTTTCGGTTCAGAGCGTATGAGCTTTTCGCCGCGCCAGGCAGATATGCTTTTGGTTATGGGTACCATTGCAAAAAAAATGGCGCCTATATTACGCCAGGTATATGAGCAGATGGCAGAACCAAGATGGGTAATAGCTGTAGGTGCCTGTGCATCATCAGGGGGTGTCTTTGATACCTATTCTGTGCTGCAGGGTATAGATAAAGTAATACCGGTAGATGTTTATGTGCCGGGATGTCCGCCAAGGCCTGAACAGATACTGGACGGTGTCATGAAACTGCAGGAAATAGTAAAATCAGAATCTGTAAGAAGAAGAAGTTCGCCAGAGTACCAGGAACTGTTGGCTTCATATAATATTTCGTAATTACAATGGCTTTAGAAACATCTGTTATACAAGAAAAGATATCGGCGCAGTTTGGCGATAAGGTAGCCAATTTTATAAACCAGCATGATGTTTTTGCTTTTGAGGCGGCATCAGACTCTGCTAATGAACTGGTTCGCTTTCTTAAAGAAGATCCAGTGCTTCGTTTTAACTTCCTTACTGATGTATGTGGTATTCACTATCCCGACAATGATAAAGAAAAACAGTTTGCTGTGGTTTACCACATGCATAACTGGTATGATAATGTACGCATACGCATAAAATGTTTTCTTGATGGCGATAAGCCTGAAATAGATACGGTTACCAACTTGTTTTTAGGGGCTAACTGGCAGGAGCGCGAAACGTATGATTTTTACGGAATTATATTTAATGGGCATCCTCAGTTAAAAAGGATTTTGAATATGGATGAAATGGTTTCATTCCCTATGCGAAAAGAATTTCCGCTTGAAGATGGCGGAAGAACCGATAAAGACGACCGCTTTTTTGGTCGTACTACAGAGAATTGCTAATAATGAACCTGAAATAATATTAATATAAATGTCAGACCTGTTATTACCACCAGAGCATCGCTATGCCGAAATGATAAAGAAAAGGCAAAATGAAGATGGCAGCGAGCTTTCTATATTAAACCTGGGGCCTACACACCCGGCAACACACGGTATTTTTCAGAATATCCTGCTTATGGATGGCGAAAGGATACTTGATGGTGAGGGTACTGTAGGTTACATACACAGAGCATTTGAAAAAATAGCTGAAAACAGGCCGTTTTACCAGATAACTCCATTAACCGACAGGATGAACTACTGTTCATCTCCTATCAACAATATGGGGTGGTGGATGACGCTTGAAAAAGCACTTGATATAGAAGTGCCTAAAAGGGTACAGTACCTAAGGGTAATTATTATGGAGCTTGCCCGTATTGCAGACCATATTATATGTAACTCTGTACTTGGTGTAGATACGGGAGCACTTACAGGCTTTTTATACGTATTTCAGTACAGGGAAAAAATATACGAAATTTACGAAGAGATATGCGGTGCGCGCCTTACTACAAATATGGGGCGTATTGGCGGTTTTGAAAGGGACTGGAGTCCGGAGGCTTTTCGTAAAATAGATAAGTTCATGGAAGAGTTCCCAGCTATATGGGGGGAGTTTGAAAACCTGTTGGCACGAAACAGGATATTTATGGACAGGACTATAGGTGTAGGACCTATATCTGCTGAAAGGGCAATGAGCTATGGTTTTACAGGGCCTAACCTTCGTGCAGCAGGTGTAGATTATGATGTAAGGGTAATGAGTCCGTACAGTTCTTATGAAGATTTTGAATTTGAAGTGCCGGTAGGAGAATCAGGTGATACGTATGACAGGTTCTGCGTGCGTAATGCCGAGGTTTGGGAAAGTTTAAAAATTATACGCCAGGCACTGGATAAACTGCCCGAAGGGCCTTTCCATGCCAATGTGCCGGATTATTACCTGCCTCCAAAAGAGGATGTGTATAACAATATGGAGGCACTTATATACCACTTTAAAATAGTGATGGGCGAAGTGCCCGTGCCTAAAACAGAGGTATATCATGCTGTAGAGGGTGGTAACGGTGAGCTTGGGTTTTACCTGATTACAGACGGTAGCCGAACGCCATATAGGCTGCATTTCCGCAGGCCTTGTTTTATATATTACCAGGCATTTAATGAGATGATTAAAGGGCAGATGCTTTCGGATGCTATTGCAACACTGTCCAGCCTTAATGTTATTGCCGGAGAGCTGGATGCATAATTCGTAAAAACAAAAAAGCAGAAGGATTTTGAACTTATAGATTTAGTTTTTTATAATTTATAATTCAGAATTTAAAATAGAAATAAAGATGGAGATTAGTCACGCACATCAGGATATAAATATAACACCCGGGCTACAGGCACGGATAGATGAGTTGTTGAGCCATTATCCGGGCGATAAGAAAAAATCAGCTTTGCTGCCTGTGCTTCATGAAGTACAGGATGCCCATGACAACTGGCTAAGTATAGGTTTACAGGATAAAGTAGCCGAAATACTTGAAATACAGCCTGTAGAAGTGTATGAAGTGGTGTCGTTTTATACCATGTTCAACCAAAAGCCTATCGGTAAATATATGTTTGAGTTTTGCCGTACTTCATGCTGCGCTGTTCGTGGTGCTGAAGACCTTATGGAATATACCTGCAATAAGCTGGGAGTTAAGGAAGGCGAGACAACGGCAGACGGGATGTTTCAGGTAGTGGGTGTAGAGTGCCTTGGCGCTTGTGGCTATGCGCCTATGATGCAGCTTGGCGACTATTATAAAGAACACCTGACCAAAGAAAAAGTTGACGCTATAATTGACGAGTGCAGGGCAGGCAAGATAGATTTACATAATCAGGACCATTATACAGAGTAACAATGGGAAGAAAGATATTATTAGAACACGCAAATGTACCGGGCATAAAAACCTATGAAGTGTACCGCAAAATGGGCGGTTACATATCTGTAGAGAAAGCTTTAAAGAGCATGACGCCGGATGAAGTGGTTGAGGAAGTAAAAACTTCCGGGCTTAGGGGTCGTGGTGGTGCAGGTTTCCCAACAGGGATGAAATGGAGCTTTATCGATAAAAAATCAGGTAATCCAAGACATTTGGTTTGTAATGCAGATGAGTCGGAGCCGGGTACGTTTAAAGACCGTTACCTTATGGAGTACATCCCTCACTTATTAATAGAGGGAATGATAACATCCAGCTACGCTTTAGGTGCCAACCTTTCTTACATCTACATTCGTGGTGAGTATATGTGGGTGTACCGCATACTGGAAAAAGCAATTAAAGAAGCCTATGCTGCCGGATGGCTGGGTAAAAATATATTAGGATCAGGGTTTGACCTTGACCTTTATGTACATTGTGGTGCAGGAGCCTACATTTGTGGCGAAGAAACGGCACTTATAGAGTCGTTAGAAGGCAAGAGGGGTAACCCAAGGATTAAGCCACCTTTCCCTGCGGTTAAAGGTTTATGGCAGGAGCCTACTGTGGTTAACAATGTAGAGTCTATTGCGGCTGTGCCATGGATTGTTAATAACACAGGAGCAGAATATGCTAAAATAGGTATAGGGCGTTCTACAGGTACAAAATTAATATCTGCATCAGGGCATATTAAAAACCCTGGGGTATATGAAATAGATTTAGGGTTAAGCGTTGATGAGTTTATGAACTCTGACGAATACCTTGGCGGTATGATGGATGACAGACCTTTAAAGGCGTTAGTACCCGGAGGTTCATCTGTGCCGATATTGCCTGCACACCTTATTTATAAAACAGCCGAAGGACAGGATCGTTTAATGACGTATGAATCGCTAAGCGAAGGTGGTTTTGAAAGTGGCTCTATGCTTGGATCAGGCGGTTTTATAGTTTATAATGATACTACGTGTATAGTGCGTAATACATGGAATTTTTCAAGGTTTTACCACCACGAAAGCTGCGGGCAGTGCTCACCTTGCCGTGAGGGTACAGGCTGGCTGGAAAATGTACTGCACCGTATAGAAACAGGAAGAGGAAGAGAAGAAGATATTGATTTACTATGGGACATACAGCGCAAAATAGAAGGTAATACTATTTGCCCGTTGGGTGATGCTGCGGCATGGCCTGTAGCGGCGGCTATCCGTCACTTTAGGGATGAATTTGAGTACCACGTGCGTTTCCCTGAAAAGATAAAAAACAGAGACCACTTTGTGGCTGAACCTTTTGAAAGGGTAAAGCACCTTGTGGCAAAACAGGAAGTATAAAAAGTTTATAAAGTTATAACGTTGAAAGTCTTAAAGTCAAACAGCTTTAACTTTCAGTAAATATAAAGTGAAATTAATAATGTGTTACGGTTGCCAACTTTAAGACATTACATCTTTCAACTTTCAAACAGATAAGATAATGAAAGTAACAATAGACGGCCAGGAAGTACACGTAGAACCGGGGACAACCATCCTGCAGGCTGCACGAATGATAGGCGGGGAATCTGTTCCGCCGGCAATGTGCTATTACTCTAAACTTAAAGGAAGCGGGGGCAAATGCCGTTGCTGCCTTGTAGAGGTTTCTAAAGGAAGTGAAGCCGACCCAAGACCAATGCCAAAACTGATGGCATCGTGTGTAACGGGTGTTATGGATGGCATGGAGGTAAAAAGCATTTCATCTGAAAGGGTGCTGGATGCAAGAAAATCGGTAACTGAATTCTTACTGATAAACCACCCGTTAGACTGCCCTGTGTGTGACCAGGCGGGAGAATGCGACCTGCAGAACCTTAGCTTTAAGCATGGTGCTGCCAATACCCGCTTTATAGAGGAAAAAAGAACTTTTGAGCCTGAAAATATCGGTGATAAGATACAGCTGCACATGAACCGCTGTATATTATGCTATCGCTGTGTGATGGTAGCGGACCAGCTTACCGACAGCCGTGTACATGGCGTTGTTAACCGTGGTGACCATTCGCAGATATCTACCTGCATCTCTAAGGCTATTGATAATGAATTTTCGGGTAACATGATAGATGTTTGCCCTGTAGGAGCTTTAACTGATAAAACATTCCGCTTTAAGCAAAGGGTATGGTTCAATAAACCATACAATGCGCACAGGGATTGTGACAAGTGCTGCGGAAAGACTACCTTATGGATGTTTGGCGGCGAAATACAAAGGGTTACTGCTCGTAAAGATGAATACCATGAGGTGGAAGACTTTATATGTAACGAGTGCCGCTTTGAACACAAAGATCCTGCTGACTGGGTAATTGAGGGGCCACGCAAGTTTGAAAAAGACTCGGTTATTAACCAGAATAACTATACCCGTAAACTGGATAAGGTGGTTATTGAGACTGAGAAAAACATCCTTTTAGGACGAGATGTAGACCGTAAAAAAATAAGTATGCCCGCAGTACCGCTTAAAAAAGATGAAAAGCAGGCATTAAAAGAAGGTAACGTATAGATATGGAACAAGCTATAATCATAGAAAAGAGCGTTATTATTATTGCAGTATTTGCCTTAACAATGCTGATGGCAATGTACTCTACTCTTGCCGAAAGAAAAATTGCTGCATGGCTTCAGGACAGGATTGGACCTAACCGTGCTGGTAAAGGCGGAATTTTACAGCCACTTGCTGATGGGTTAAAACTATTTTCTAAAGAAGAATTTTTTCCTAATACACCCAATAAATTCCTGTTTGTAGTTGGTCCTGCAATATCTATGAGTACCGCTTTAATGACAAGTGCGGTTATACCCTGGGGCGACAGGCTGCACCTTTTTGGCAGGGATATTATATTACAGGCTACAGATATTGATGTGGCATTGCTTTTTGTTTTCGGGGTACTTTCTGTAGGGGTGTATGGTATTATGATAGGCGGATGGGCTTCTAACAACAAGTTCTCGCTTATGAGTGCCATGCGTGCTTCATCGCAGATGATTTCTTATGAAATAGGGATGGGGCTATCAATTATAGCTCTTATAATGATGACAGGTACGCTGAGCCTTCGCGAAATTGCTGCAGGGCAAAGCGGTATGAACTGGAATGTATTTTGCCAGCCGCTGGGCTTTTTGATATTTCTTGTATGTTCTTTTGCTGAAACTAACCGTACACCTTTTGACCTTGCAGAATGTGAGGCAGAGCTTATTGGCGGTTACCATACTGAGTATTCTTCTATGAAGATGGGCTTTTACCTGTTTGCAGAGTATGCCAGTATGTTTATATCATCTACAATACTTGCTGTGCTGTACTTCGGCGCTTACAATTATCCGGGTATGGACTGGGCAGAAGCTAACTGGGGTATTAATATTGCGAATGTAATAGGTATGTTTGTGCTGTTTGCCAAGCTGTGCTTCTTTATATTCTTCTATATGTGGGTAAGGTGGACGATACCGAGATTTCGTTATGACCAGCTGATGCGTTTGGGATGGAAGATATTTATACCGCTTGCAGTTGCCAATATTATAATTACAGGGGCTGTAATGCTGATTGCACAGTAGTGTAAACTAAAACTGAATTAAAAATTATCCGTGTTCGGCACGGTTTAACAGATATAAAAATGTCAATAGAAACCATATCATTATCGGGAAGAAAAAAAGAGGTTTCCAACAAAAAGATGACCTTTTTGGAGAGCCTTTACCTTGTGGCGATATTTAAAGGACTGTTTATCACTATCCGGCATTTATTTAAAAGGAAAGTGACTATAAAATATCCTGAGCAAACACGTGAAGTAAGTCCTGTATACAGGGGGCAGCATATGCTTATGAGGGATGAGGAAGGCAGGGAGCGCTGTACTGCCTGCGGGCTTTGTGCACTGTCCTGCCCGGCGGAAGCTATCACAATGAAATCTGAAGAGAGGAAGCCAGAGGAAAAGCACCTGTACAGGGAAGAAAAATATGCTTCTATATATGAGATAAATATGCTTCGCTGCATTTTTTGCGGACTTTGTGAGGAGGCTTGCCCAAAGCAGGCTATTTACCTTACAAAATCTAAGGTTATGGTAAAATCTAACACTAA
>JBQGDD010000037.1:0-3502 GCA_052038845.1 Dyadobacter sp.
CTATACCCATTGCAGAAACCGTTATGACCATAGCCAGCATTATATTATTCCGAAAAGGAAAATGGAAAAGAATACAGGTATAAACAAAAAGGGAAAGATATTAATCTTTCCCTTTCTTTATTATTACACTGCTTCGCTAAACTTTTCTAAAACCTCATCAAGTACAGCATATACATCGACAGCATCGTCATGGGTTACTAACCTTTGCCTGTATTCTTTAAAATGCGGTATGCCCTTAAAATAATTGGTATAATGCCTTCTTGTTTCAAACACGCCTACCCTTTCGCCTTTCCATTCAATAGACCATTTCAGGTGGTTACGGGCTGCTTCTACCCTATCTTCAATAGTAGGTTCGGGTAAATATTCCCCCGTTTTAAAATAGTGCTTAATTTCGTTAAATATCCAGGGGTAACCAATAGCTGCACGCCCTATCATAATACCATCCAGTCCATATTTATCTCTGTACTCAAGAGCTTTTTCAGGACTGTCGATATCTCCATTACCAAATATAGGTATGTGTATGCGCGGGTTATTCTTAACTTTAGCAATAGGTTCCCAGTCAGCTTCGCCTTTATACATCTGTGCGCGGGTGCGCCCGTGTATGGTTAAAGCTTTAATACCTACATCCTGCAGCCTTTCGGCAACTTCATATATATTTATAGAATTTTCATCCCAGCCCAGGCGGGTTTTTACCGTTACAGGCAGGTGGGTACTGTTTACTACCGCTTTGGTTAAGCGTACCATCAAGTCTATATCCTTAAGCACGCCCGCCCCTGCTCCTTTACAAACCACCTTTTTTACCGGGCAGCCAAAGTTAATATCTACTATATCCGGGTTAACCGTTTCTACAATTTTAGCTGACATTGCCATAGCCTCTTCATCGCCACCAAAAATCTGGATACCCACAGGGCGTTCATAATCAAAAATATCTAATTTTTTACGGCTTTTCATAGCATCCCTAATCAGCCCTTCCGATGATATAAATTCACTGTACATAAGGTCTGCTCCATGCGTTTTGCAAAGCCTGCGGAATGGAGGGTCACTCACATCTTCCATAGGTGCCAACAGTAAAGGGAAATCGGGTAACTCTATATTGCCTATCTTAACCATTCTTTATTTTTCTGCAAAATTACAACAATTTGGCAAATTACTTAATTTATTGGCTCTATTAGACTTACACAATCAATAATTAAAATAGCGGTATAAGTAAAAAGAATAAATCGGCGACTTTGATTAACGAGCTTTGAAATACATTTGATTCAACATTAAGCAGCTATCATTTATATAAAAAAACATAAATAAAATAATCCATATTAATTTTTTGCTATTTTAATATGTAAAGCGTGTGTTTCCCCAAGCATACGCTTTTTTATTTAAAAAATAAATAAAACTTCTCTTAACAGATTTTAGCTATTACTAAATTATTTTAGCAAAGTTTAACTATACTGCCTGAATACATTAACTTATTGCTGTAAAATTCACTTAATCTTAATGCGGTTCTTTGTAGTCAAAATTTGAATATATATTCATTTAACAACTAAACAGATTTTTGATACATGAAAAAGAACTTTACATTGAGCTACTGTTTATCATTATTTATGATGATACTTACAGCTAACTGCTTTGCCCAAACAAGTGTATGGACAGGCAACACAAACAGCAACTGGAACACCCCAGAAAACTGGTCGCCTCAGGTTATACCCACACTCGCTACAGATGTTGTAATACCTGTAACCACATCTGGCAATTATCCTGTTATTGATGGTAGCGATGGTACAGCCAACTGTAATGACCTAACAGTTCAGCAGGCTACTTCTGTTATTATTACCAGTGATAACGGCACATTAAGAATTGGCGGAGAGATATACAATGAAGGTATTATTGATGCAACAGATGGTACCATTGTAATGAGGGGAAGCCTTATACAGGAAATACAGGAAAATGTATTTTACAACAATACAATAAAAAATCTTACAATTTACAATACTGTAGGAGTTAACCTTAATAGCGAACTGGATATTACAGGAATATTACATGTCGTATCGGGCATATTTAACACTAACAGCCTGCTTACTTTAAAAAGTAATGAACTAACCACTGCAGTAGTTGACCAGGTTGAACAGGGTAATATAACAGGAAATGTAACGGTTGAAAGGTATATACCTGCACGCAGGGCTTTCAGGCTACTTAGCCCATCTACTACCGGGGGCACGGTTAACAGCAACTGGCAGGAAGGCCAGGCAGATATAGCAGGCTATGGTACAGATATTACAGGCACAGGAGCAGTGAGCAACGGCTTTGACCCATCGGGCACCAATAACCCATCATTATTTATGCATGATAATGATAATGCCATATGGACACCGGTTACAAATACCCTGGAAGAAGAACTTATTGCAGGAACTCCATACAGGATATTGGTGCGCGGCGACAGGACAGTTGACCAGACAAGCAACAGTGCTGTACCAACAAACACAACATTACGTACCTACGGAACATTAACTACAGGCAGTGTTTTAAAAAATGACCTGAGCCAAAACCCGGGAGGATTCAGTTTTGTAGGCAACCCATATCAGGCACCGGTAGATATGGAAAGTGTGTTAAGTGAAGCTATAAATGTAAATGAGAATTTTTATTACATATGGGATCCTACAGTTAATACAAGAGGTGCTTATGTAACTGTAAATGTACAAAGCAACAGTAATAATTTTGAGGGCTCTGAAGCTAACAAATACCTACAACCTAACCAGGCATTTTTTGTACAGACAAAGTTTTCAGGACCTGCCTCTTTACTATTTAAAGAAGAAGATAAATTTATAACCTCGGCTGAAAACGCTAACCTCTACAGAACCGTAAACACCTTAGCCGATGCCTCATTACAACTAACAATGTACAATGCGCAGTCAATATTAGAGAACGGTACTGCTGCCGATGGTTTTGTAGTAAGGTTTGACAACAGCTACAGCAATGATATTGACAGTAACGATGCTATCAAGCCACAAAACCAGGATGAGAATATCGGTATACTTAACGGCGAAAGCATACTAAGCTTTGAAAGCAGGAATACACCTACTGCCAATGATGTAATCAACATATCAAACACTGCATACAGAGCAACTGAATATGTTTATACTTTGAAAGTAAATGGGCTTGATGGCGTAACCGCTTACCTGATTGATAAGTTTGAGAATACAACAACCGAACTTGCAAATAATGAAACAACAAGCTACAGCTTTAGCGTAAATCCTGCCGATGAGTCAAGCATTGCAAACAACCGATTTGATATAGTGTTTGAAGAAACAGCACTTAACACAGGCGGTTTTGCTAAACAAAACTTTACTCTTTATCCAAACCCTGTTACCAATAACCAGTTTAATATAGAGGTTGACAATCCTGAAATGACTGATGTCAGCATTTTTAACCAGCTTGGTCAGCAAATATCCTGCAGTACAAATCAGGCTTCAGGTAATACAATAGCTGTTACAGCAAACACTGATCTTGC
>JBQGDD010000038.1:0-1557 GCA_052038845.1 Dyadobacter sp.
ATGGGAGTGATGGCAAGCATGCTGTAACGCATTACAAAGTACTGGAGCGCTTTGGTTATGTTACGCTTGTATCCTGTAAGCTGGAAACAGGGCGTACACATCAGATACGCGTACATATGAAGTATATTGGGCACACTTTATTTAATGATGCCCGGTATGGCGGAGATAAAATATTAAAAGGAACAACTTTTACAAAATACAAGCAATTTATAGAAAACTGTTTTAGTGTATTGCCAAGGCAGGCACTGCACGCTAAAACGCTAGGGTTTGAGCATCCCGTTACAAAGAAGTTTATACGTTTTGATACTGAACTGCCGCAGGATATGGCAGAATGCATAGAAAAATGGCGTAATTACTCTCAATCGCGGGGCATTGAAGAAACAGAATAAAAAAACCGGCTTTTAGGTTAAAACTAAAAGCCGGTTTTTTTTATAAGGTGTTGTTATGAAAACATATCCATACCGGGTATGTTAGGCATACCCTCTTTTGCTACTGCGCCTACTTCTGCTTCGTTTACGGCAGTGGCTTTTTCTATAGCTTTATTAAGTATTAATACTAAGTAGTCTT
This sequence comes from Dyadobacter sp., assembly GCA_052038845.1. Taxonomy (GTDB): domain Bacteria; phylum Bacteroidota; class Bacteroidia; order Flavobacteriales; family Flavobacteriaceae; genus Flavobacterium. Next base: position 568 of record JBQGDD010000038.1, read on the forward strand.
CAAGCTGTTCTTTGTCTTCTAATAATGCATCGTCAACTTCTATAGACTTTATAGTCCTGTTTGCTGTAATAGTAACTTTTAAAAGCCCGTCATTACTCTGTTCGTCAACCATTACAGTATCAAGCCTTTTTTTGGTATCTTCAATTTTCTGCTGGGTTTCTTTAAGTTTTCCCATCATACCCATTATGTCTCCAAACATTTTTTTAGATTTTAATATTTATATTATGCAAAAATATTAAATTGCATGGTTATATACCAATTATAAAAGAATGAAAAAACACTTATTTATAAGTTGTGTTTGTTTTACTTTTGCCGTTAATGCGCAAACAAGCAAACCCGAAATGATTACAAAAATAACTCCGCCGTTAGCTGCTGTAAAAGCAAAAAAACTTGAAAAACACGGCGATGTACGTATAGATAACTATTACTGGCTTAATGAAAGGGAAAATCCTGAAGTGACAGACTATCTTAACAAAGAGAATAAATATTACGAGGAAATGACTGCCCATACAAAGCAGTTTCGTGAAGACCTGTTTGAAGAAATGAAAAGCAGGATTAAAGAAGATGATTCATCTGTACCTTACTTTTATAACGGATACTACTATATAACCCGTTATGAGAAGGGAAAAGACTACCCTATATATTCCCGCAAAAAAGGCAGCCTTAGTGCGAAGGAGGAAATAATGTTTGACTGCAACGAAATGGCAAAAGGACATTCTTATTTTAGTTTAGGAGGGCTTAATGTAAGTGAGGATAATAAATGGGTGGCCTTCGGTATTGATACTGTTTCCAGAAGGCAATATACAATACAGGTAAAAAATCTTGAAACAAATGAAATACAGCCTGTAAAAATAGAAAATACAACGGGTGGCTCTACCTGGGCAGGGGACAATAAAACGCTGTTTTATACAAGAAAAGATCCTGTAACCCTTCGCTCTGAAGAAATTTATAAGCATAAACTTGGTACAGATGCTAAGAGTGATGTAGTGG
>JBQGDD010000039.1:0-5933 GCA_052038845.1 Dyadobacter sp.
AAATGTTTTTTCCATAGATGTTGCAGAACTTCCGCCAACAAATACTTTAAATTCTCCTGGCTCCGCCTCCCATTTTTTATTTGCAGTATAAAACTCTATAGTTTTCTCGTCTATAGTAAATGTCACTGTTTTAACTTCTCCTGCCTTTAGCGGAACAAGCTCAAAGCCCTTAAGCTCTTTTACAGGTCGTGTTACAGATGCAAACAAATCGCGTATATAGAGCTGAACTACCTCTTTACCATCAATATTACTGGTGTTTTTTACATCTACAGAAACAGTTACCGAACCGTTTTTTGTAAACGAATCAGCACTTAACCTGAAGTTTGAATATTTAAATTCAGAATAACTTAAACCGTAACCAAAAGGGTAGAGGGGGCTGTTATCCTCATCAATATAATGCGACCAGAAAACACTGTCGGGCCCTTCGCTTGATGGTCTTCCTGTGTTTTTATGATTGTAGTAAATTGGTACCTGCCCAACTCTCCTTGGGAAAGACATTGGCAGTTTACCACTTGGGTTATAATCTCCATAAAGCACCTGCGCAATTGCATGGCCACTTTGTGTACCCAAATGCCATCCTTCTACAATTGCAGGAATGTTTTCTGAAGCCCACGGAATGGCAAGAGGCCTGCCGTTATTTAATACCAAAATAATATTTGGGTTGGCTTTATATACGGTTTCTAATAATTCCTGCTGTACACCCGGTAAGCCAATATCTGTACGGCTTCTTCCTTCACCACTCTGCAGTCCGTGCTCACCCAATACCATAATTACAACATCAGCATTTTTAGCAGCTTTTACAGCCTCATTAAATCCGCTTTTATCATTCATGTTAATTTTGGTTTCAAGCATAAACACCGGATTGCCTAAAGCAACGTCAGCACCTTTGGCATATACCAGCGAGTTGCCTTTATACTCTTTAAGACCTTCTACAACAGATACAGCAGTTTCATCGTCAGCTCCTATCCTCCAACTTCCTAAAGGGCTTGTTTTATCATTTGCCAAAGCACCGATAACAGCTATTTTTTGTCCCTGTTTTTTTAGTGGAAGTATATTTTTTTCATTTTTTAGCAGTACGATAGATTTCTTAGCTAAATCAAGTACATCATCATGAAACTCTTTTCTACCAATAGTTTCTTTTTCACGTGCCTCGTCACAGTATTTATAAGGGTTGTCAAATAAGCCTAATTCAAACTTTACTCTTAAAATCCTTCTAACAGCATCATTAATTTTGTCTTCAGATACTTTGCCTTCACGAACAAGGTTTGCCAAATGCTGCACATAACCGTAAGATTCCATATCCATGTCAGATCCTGCATTAGCTGCATATTCTGCTGCCTGTTTTAAGTCTTTAGCATAGCCATGGTTAATCATTTCTGCCATAGATCCCCAATCAGAAACTACAAAGCCTTTAAATCCCCATTCATTTTTTAATATTTCCCTTTGTAAATAAGCGTTACCTGTTGCCGGGATACCCTCTAACTCATTAAAAGAGTTCATAAACGTTAAAGCCCCGGCTTCTGCCGCTGCTTTAAAAGGGGGGAGTATAATATTGTGAAGTGTATTATCGCTTATGTCAACTGTATTATAATCTTTACCTGCTTCGGCAAAAGAATATCCCGCAAAGTGCTTGGCACAGGCAGCAAGGTTAAACTCACTTAAATTTCCCTGAAAACCTTTAACTCTCGCGGCAGCAATTACACTGTTAAGGTAAGGGTCTTCTCCTGCACCTTCCATAACACGGCCCCAGCGGGCATCTCTCGAAACATCTACCATAGGGGCAAAAGTCCAGTTAAGACCGGAAGCGGCAGCTTCGGCCGCACCAATTTCAGCCGAACGGCGCATAGCTTCCAAATCCCAGCTTGCGGCTTCTGCAAGCGGTATCGGGCTGATGGTTTTATAACCGTGAACTACATCGAATCCGAATATCAACGGTATGCCAAGCCTGGTTTCTTCTACAGCTATTTTTTGAAGTGCTTTTACATCTTTTACACCCTTAACATTAAGCATAGAGCCTACCCAGCCTTTTTTAAGATGCTCATACTTATTGGCGGCATCACCACCTTGTGGCACTGGCCCAGTAACATCCCAAAAACCGTTATACTGGTTCATTTGCCCTACCTTTTCCTCAAGAGTCATTAGGTTAAGAACAGAGTCCACCTTCCTGTCTAAAGGAAGCTTAATATTATAGGTTACTGATATTGTATTAGCGTTGTTATTATCTTTTGTTGTACTGCATCCTAAAGCAACTGCAAAGGCAGCAGCAACAATATATTTTGGTAAATTATATTTCATTATAATTTGTAAAGATATCAATAGGCAAAGAGGTTAGGATAACTAACCTCCCTGCTATTGAAAATTGATAAAAAATAGAACTATGAAAAAACTATTGGTATACTCTTACATAATCAACCTCGAGTGTAGATTGGGTAAAGCCCGGATCGATTGCACCTCCAAAGTTACCTCCCATGGCAACATTCATAATCAGGAAAAAGTCGTGATTAAATGGTACAGAAGGGCTGTTGGCAAATGTATGGAACAGCTCATCATCTACATAGAACCGGATAAAGTCTTCTGTCCAGGTTACTGAATATACATGAAATTCTGTTGACGCTGTTGGAACCGTAGTTGTTCCCGTTATAGGATTGCCACCAAAATTGCCCGGAAGATGTAATGAGCCATGTATAGTATTTTGCTGGTTGCCAACATGTTCCATAACATCTATTTCTCCACAGGCTGGCCATGTATTTGTCTGGAAATTTGAGCCAAGCATCCATAAGGCAGGCCATGTACCGCCTCCTGAAGGCAGTTTTGCCCTAAACTCCACCTTACCATATGTAAAATCTACTTTTTGGTATGTAGTCATTCGGGAAGAAGTATAGTTAAACCCAGCAAATGTTTCAGCTTTTGCAGTAATTTTAAGTACTCCGCCTTCCACAACGGCATTTTCAGCACGGTAATATTGTAATTCATTGTTACCCCATCCATCAGTACCATTACCTATTTCCATATTCCAGTAGGTTGGGTTAGGAGCACCATCTACATCAAATTCATCAGCCCATAAAAGCGTTCCAAACTCAGGCTCTTCGCCACCAAATGGTGGTTGTGTAGAAAAAGTGTGGTACCATGCAAGTGCAGCATCGTTACCCATTACTACTCTTACAACCATTCTGTTCTCTGTAATTTCAAGAATTTCATAAGTACTATTACCAACGTAATAACCCATAAAACCGTTATCAGAAAAAGTCATTTGTGTACCTGTACTGTTTTCCGGCGCTACTAGAGATTCTGCCGGACCTAAAAGAACATTCTTTTCACCGGATGTGTTATATGCCTGGCAAAGGTCGCTTGGTGCAACAGTACCGCCAACACTGTTATAACTGGCATTAAAAAATGTGTTTCCGCCATTATCTAAAGTATATTTAATGTTCTCGCCATTTAATGTAAATGTAAGTACATTGTCATACAAACAACTGCTTTCAGGAGAACCTGCTTTTTCAAACGGTGCTGCAGCGTAGTAACTTGGTACATGGTTATTATCAGAACCGTCATTTGGGCCTACACCTAAGTGACCGGGTGCTGCTGCTGCCCAATACCATATTTTAGTACTTCCGCCTGTTAACAACTGTGCGGTTACAGGGTCGTCAAAGTTACTTAGTACATCTTTAACCATAAATGTAGTGCTAGATGCTACTCCGCCTCTGCCATATGCAATTAATGTAACCTGATAGGAGTTTATACCGTTTGATGTAAACCTTTTAGTATATTGACCACTTGATACATTAACAGATGAACCGTCAGGAAATATATATTTATAGCTTATTGCATTTACGGCAGATGCTTTTAAAATTACATTACCTGTACCATCGCCATTAGGGTTTTCAGCATCCTGGCCTACAACTTGATACTCTGCATTCAGGTTAGAAGGAGCAGCAAGATTTCCAAAACTTTTATCATCATCCTGGCAACTGCTCACCAAAACGAGCAGCATAAGGAATTTTCCTAAATTTTTTAAAGTCTTTTTCATAATTTTTAATTTGATAATTGCACGTCATCAAAATAATAGGTTGCCCCTGTTCCTACAGCATCAAAGTCAAAGAACAGCACTATATTCTGATAATTATTCGCGTTATTTATTCCTGTAAAGTCATACTCCAGTTCCTGCCATTGGTTTGCAACAGTTGTTGTAGCGGGAAGCTCTGTAGCTATTGATGTATTGCCGGAATTTTCAAGTTTAAGCAAAACTGTTATGCCTGCCTGTGGCGACCACACTTTCATTTTTACTTTTTGAAGTGCTGAAAAATCGATAGGCTCACTCAGCGTCATTGCTACACCTGCCCATGTTTCGGCTCCTGCTGCCTTTAATACATGGCCTACATTTGCACTTGTATTGATACCTGACTGATGAGGATTGGCTATTTTACCACCGCCTGCACCGCCAAAACCGTTAAGTGTATATTCAAGAGTAGAAGATTCAAATGTAATTGGCAGTGTAAAGCTTTCCACATCTGATGATTGTGTTATATCATCAAAGTAATAAGTTTCGCCATTACCACTAACATCAAAATTAAAGAACAGAATAATTTTTGAATACGACTGTGATAAATCGGCTCCTGCAAAGTTATATGTTAGGTATTCCCACTCATTTGCAACTGTAGTTACAGCATCTACCTCGAAATTTATATCAGCATTTTCAAGATTTTCCAGTTTAAACTTAACGGTTACACCTGCTGCAGGCGACCATACTTTCATCCTGAAACTTTCCATTTCAGAAAAGTCGATTGGCTCATCTAAAGTTATAGTAGTACCTGCCCACGTTTCAGCTCCTGGGTTTTTTACAAATTGTCCTACTCTTGCACTTACATTTATACCTGATATATCAGGGTTATCAACAATGCTTGTAGATGCATTTCCAAAATCTATAAAATTGTAATTAAGATTACTATTCTCAAATGTGATAGGTAACAATAACGGGTTTGTTATTGTTATTTCCTCAGTTACACTTGTAGATGCAGCACCGCCACTATATGCAGTAACAGTTACAGTATAAGTACCGGTTTCAGCATAGGTATGAGTAACAGTTTCGCCTTCCATAAACTGTACAGGAGTTTGCCCTGGGTCTTCGCCATAAGTAACTTCAAAAAATGTCTCATAATCTGCACTTGCTTGTACATTAATCTGAAACGGATTACCCACTACTGTAGCAATACTTACTTCAACATTTTCAGGAGCAACAAATGACACCGTAAGGGGCTGTGTAATCGCAGTAGTTTTACCATTTATACCAACTCCGGTTACAATAACATCATATTGGCCTTCAGTATAAGTATGTGTAGCAACACTACCGGGAGCTATCATAGCGTTTTCAGATGTTCCGTCACCAAAGTTAACTTCATAGCTAACAACGCCTTCACCATGCGGTGCAATGGTTACAAGCCCTGTGTTATCCTGCGTTATGGTAAAAAGAGCCGAAATATTTCTTGGGGCATCTGCATTTTCAAGCAGTTGCTGGCTGTCATCATCTGCAGAACAGCCTAAAAGTAAGGCTGTGCAGATAAATGTGAAAAGTATTTTTAAATTTTTCATGATTCAGAATTTTAATATTGTGGATTTTGCTGCCAGTTACCGTTAGAAAACTGTATCTCTTCAAGAGGTATAGGGAACACTTCATGTTTACCTGCTACAAATCCGTCAATTTCTGCAGATGCCCTTCCCGTCCTTACTAAGTCGAAAAAGCGGTGTCCTTCACCAAAAAGCTCTTTTCTTCTTTCTTCCCAAATAAAACTGGTTAGCACACTGCCAGAGGCTGTAAGGTTGTTATTGCTGTTGCCATAAGCACGCTCGATTACTTGATTAACGTACTGCCTTGCTCTTGAGTCACTAATACCACCCCTGTTAAGGGCTTCAGCCGCCATCAGCAATACATCAGAATA
>JBQGDD010000040.1:0-1741 GCA_052038845.1 Dyadobacter sp.
ACTGAAAAAGGTCATAGCCCGGTATATCCCTGCATTTCTTAACAAGGTTTGCCATTTTTTTACTTTGCAGCTTTATTTTATGCTGAACTCCTTTTTTACCTGTAAACTCAAACCTTACGGTGGATTTTTCGAATTTTACATGCTTATCCCTTAGCGTAGTAAGCCCAAAAGATCCATATAGTTTTTTATAAGCATCATTACCTATCCTGATGTTAGTCAGCTCAATAAGTTTTACAACCAAAGCTACTACTTTGCGGTAGGGCAGACCTTTTTTGGCTAAATCTTTTTCTACCTGTTCCCTTATACCGGGCAGGGCAAGCGCAAAACGCCTTAGCCTGTAAAATTTAGATTGGTTCCTTATTTTATTCCAGTCGGCGTGGTAACGGTATTGTTTACGTCCTTTAGCATCTGTTCCCGTAACTTGCAAATGTCCGTGAGGGTAGGGCGATATCCACACACTTTCCCATGCCGGGGGAATAACAAGTTTGTTTATTCTTTCCAGTACTTCTTTATCTTTTACTGTATACCCCTCGTGGTCCATATATGTAAAGCCGTTGGCTTTTCGTTTCCTGTAATAGCCTTTATCAGACTGTAAACAGTAGCGTAAACCAACGGCTTTGGCGGTGACTTTTGGGTCACTGCCTATTTTTTTTAATTTGTTTTCGAGCCTGCTCATTTTATACAGCAGCCTATTCTTTTCTGCCAGTAATTGTCATATCATGCAGCATTTTTGCAGCACTTTTTTCAGTATAGGCACCATGACCTGCAACATATACCCCTTTTTCACCATCTTTAGACTTTATGCCATATACAGTAGCTTCATCGGCAGGGTCACTTTCTCCCTCATACCTGTACACTTCTTCAATGCTAAAATCTTCACAATGGTTTACTATACGTTCTTCCTCAAGGTTAAAGTCTGTAGTAAAACCTTTATCTCCAAGCTCCTGCAACGCTTTAGATACAGTTGCGTAATGATTCATTTTGCTATCCATAATACTAATAATTTTGTAAGTTTGTTTTATTAACTAAAATTACAGATTATCGATATTTATCGCTGCCAACGAAATGTTAAACTAAAAAAGAGTCATAAAATCTAATGTCAAAAGTTTAAAAGCCGACACATTGATGTTACTGACTTTATGACTTTAGGCTTACAAACTTTAAGACTAAAAAAGACTATATTTGCAGCGCAGGCCGCCTTATCGCTCTCCTTACAGGAGGGAGGAAAGTCCGGGCACCAGAGGGCAGCATAGCGGGTAACACCCGTCACCATACTTTTTTAGTGTGGGAGGACAAGTGCAGCAGAAAGTATGTACAGGTAATGCTGTAGTGAAACCAGGTAAACTCTGTGCGGTGAAATGCCATGTATACCGGCAATTAAGGGCTGCCCGCCCGATGCCGGGGGGTAGGCAGATAGAGCGCAGCAGTAATGCTGCGCCCAGATAAATGATAAGGATTTCTTTTACAGAAATACAGAACCCGGCTTACAGGCCTGCATTATTTTAGTTTTGATTAATGTATAAATAATCATCCTTACCAGACTGATATTTAGTGATAAATTTTCCATCTGTAAAATGTAAATGAACTTTTCTTTGATTATAGTATTCAGGAGCTAAGAGATTGAAAAGTTTCTTATTCGCTATACTATCGTTAGCAAATTTTCTGTAGATTGCATTGTCACTTACATTAAATTGTAAATTTTCAGGGTAATTAATAATAAAGGTTTTTAAAATTTTGTTAT
>JBQGDD010000041.1:0-11685 GCA_052038845.1 Dyadobacter sp.
TTGGTGTTACTCTTGGTGATCCCGCTGGGATCATATTTTAAACCTGAAATCATTTTCTATCCATGTTTAAAGCCATATTTTAAAAACTGACTCACCGAAAAGCTCACCTTATATTTTAGCTGCAAATGCTATTTTTTAAATCTACGAATTTAATCCATATTATAAATGAAGGATATGTACCTTTTTCCAATCATAATCGACTGCGCTAGTAGATCACACAAAACTTTCTTGAATAGCAAAAAATGCTTTAATTTACTCTAGTAAATTTTAAGTATAACCAAGTAGTAAGTTCTAGGATAAACTTTAGTAAGTTGCCATATAAAAGACCAACGTAGTAACAGCATCTAATGTTTAACGTTAATCAATTAAGATCAAATTTTTAAAGAATCGATAATTGTCAAATTCGCTGGGCAAAATTTTGTATATTGTAAATTGCCAAAATGTTCTGAACTATTTCTTTAGACCTTAACACATGTGATTAATTTATGTTCCAATATGACATTAACCAACTATAAACCGTTTAAAACCGCCTATGTGTTTCAACTTGGTGGCGGTAATGAATTGCATGTGGTAGATATTGAAGATTTAGATGATGGCCTGAAACGATGTTTTGATGCAAAGTTTATCAAAATTTGTGAAGGGAATTCTGGAACAGATTTGTCCTTAGTCAAACTTAGATTACGAAAGTTCCTAGGTACGAAGAGGGGAAAAACGACCGAGTTGGGAGCTATTTCTGAATTTATTGTACACCAATACCTCAATGAAATCGGATTTGAGCCTCAATTTTTGTACTTCAATCTTGAAGAACAATCAATTAAAAAAGGATTCGATGGATACTATGTTCTAGACGAAGAAGAATGGATTTTTGAAAGTAAATCAGGTTCGATCAATACTAAAACTATTAGCCATCCTTCTAAAATTAGAGAAGCTTATTTGGACCTAAAAGATAAAGTTGGAGGAAAGGCTAAGAATAATCCTTGGCAAAATGCTTATCAGCATGCGAACCTAATTGATGTTGGAGCTTTAACAACTGTAAGGCAAAATGTTAAAGTTCTTTCTGATCAATATTTAACAGGTGTTTACCATGATATCAAAAACTTTAATATCATCCCCGGATCAACAATATTTTTAGACGGTTCTTGGATTGCCAGTGACCTTACTAACATTGAAAGTGATGTGAAAACATTAGTAGATTTGCTTGATTTCAAGTCAATAAAAGTCATATGCGTGACAAAAAAATCTATTCAAGCTTTTTTAGATTACTTATCAATGTCCTAACCTATGGAAAGCATCCTAAAGCGAGAGTTGACGAAGATTAGCTCAATACCTTTGTTCAAAGATATCATACGCAAACTCACAATTGATGACTTGCTGTCTGAGAATGAAAAGACATACATTCTTAGTTGTGCAATTATATTTTTAAAAACCTATGAGAAAGACAATCGTTTAAAAACATTTGCGGAATTTTCGTATTATATAATTCTAAAGTACTCCATATTATACACTGACTTCCAACCTCTTCTTGACTTTTCAACTAACTTCGGTTTTTATCCCATCACAAAAGAAATTTTGAAGCAATCAGATTCCGATAGATTTGACAATATTTTATTGAATATAGAGGTTGACAGATTTAAAAATGAATCCCATATAGAAACTATACATCAGCACGTTGAACGTAAAAATTTGCTAAATAGTCAGTCGTTTCACAAAGGATATATAGCACCTACCTCATTCGGAAAGAGTTCAGTCATTATCGAGTACATTGTAAAAAGTAATCATGATAATATCAAGATAGTAATAATAGTTCCTACAAAATCGCTATTAATGCAGACTTATAGGATGATACGCGGTTCGAATATCGGAAAAAAGATTATTATACACGATGAGATGTATCAAGAACAAGATAGTTTCATAGCTGTGCTCACACAGGAAAGAGCTCTACGACTATTAAGCAAAAATAGCCTTTTATCCTTTGACCTAATTTTTATTGATGAAGCCCATAATATCCTTAAAGATGACGAAAGAAGTATTCTGATATCCCGACTTTTAAAAAGGAATAGAAATAGAAATGAGCATCAGAAAGTTGTTTACCTTTCACCTTTAGTAGACGATGTTTCAAATTTACGTGTGAATGATCAGCAAAGTATTAGCGAACATAGAATTGCGTTTAATGTGAAAGAACCAGAAATTTACGAGTATTTATTAAATGGAGATATCACGAAATATAATCGCTTTGTTAATACTCATTACAAAGTCGGAAACAGTAGTAGTCACTTAAGCTATGTATTAAATGCTTCGGCTGCAAAAAACTTCATCTATCATTACCGGCCAATTAAAATTGAAAATTTTTGTCAAGAACTAGCTTTTTTTTTAAATTCAAAAAGCAGCGGGTTAAAATCTCTTTCAGCGGATTTGGTAGAAGTTATTAGGATATTAAGATCAGAAGTGCATGAGAAGTTTTATGGCGCTGACTTCTTGAAATATGGGATAGTATATTTGCACGGTAAGCTCCCCGACCTTATTAAAGAATATCTCGAAAGCAAGTTCACTATTATTGCTGAAATAAAATATGTCGTTGCTAACATGGTGATTCTCGAAGGGATGAATTTACCTATAGACAATCTGTTTATTTATAACACCAGATCTTTACAGGGTAAAGAACTAACAAACTTGATTGGAAGGGTGAATCGACTCAACCAAATCTTCAATGGAGATAAATATAGCCTAAATAAGCTTCTCCCGACAGTGCATTTTGTTAATACGGAACGTTACAATAAAACTAATAGTAAGATGCGTTCCAAGATTGAGCTTCTCCGTTCATTCGCTTTTCGGGATAAAGTAGACAATCCGACATTGTCCGCATTTAATATTGATTCCATCAAAGGGCCTAATAAGCAAGAGAAGAAAGCAAAGTGTCAGACGATACAATTTAATGAGAATTTATTAAGTACAGAACCGTCAAATGAAAAAGAACGTTTAATGCAAAATTTAATAGATTCAGGCATATCTTCTTTTTTCTCACACATTGATATCCTTACATCGAGACTTTACAATAGAATAAGCCTAACAAATGATGATCCCCAATGGCCTGAATTAACAATGATCGGGAAAATCGCGAATTTTTTTGTTATTGACAACCTTGATATTATAATTGATCACGAATTTTCTCGCATACAGTTTCCAGCTGCTCAAAAATATTATGAAAGCTATATAACTGTCGCACAAAAGCGTGCATTAAATCAGAATATAAACTGGTTATTTGAATATTTTAAAAAAAGAATTCGTGAAGATATGCCTAATACATATTTTGGTAGTACCTACGGAGAAGTGTCGATAGATAACGGAAAAGGGAAATACTCACTACCCACTTATGTTGATCTCACTACAAAAAACGATACAGAATTAATTAATTTGGCAATAGTTAAGCTTAAAATTGAGGATGATTTTGTAAGTTTCAAACTTAGTAAGTTCATAGCCTTTTTATATGACTACAAATTGATAAGCTTAGATGATTACAATTTGTACACCTATGGTACAACCAATCAGAAAACAATTGCTTTAACCAAGATTGGTTTGAGTGTAAATTTAGTTTCAAGATTGGAAACTGACGATCAATTGAAGAATCTTTATATTGATCAATTTGGGAATGTGAAAGCGACTCCTCAATTTAATGATTACAAATTACAAGCTAACGACTTTTATCGTTTCGAGATTGAGAGATTTATTAGCTAATTAAAAGAATTACTTAAGCATTTGTCTTGTAGGCATCCTTTTTAAATGTTAATGTTTACTTTATTTAAAGTAAGATTATATTCGAAATAATCAAGATTTAACTGTAACATCTTTTGATAATGGGGTTAAGCATAAAAGCCTGTATCATTTGCCTTCTACAATTGAACTGAAATTTGTTAGATATTAAGGCTTCCCACTTTGGACTGATATTACTTTTGAATTTAAAAGTCTATTACGTGTCTTCGTTATTTTCTAAAAAACCATAAGCTTGAATTAGCGTTAAGCAAAACCTCAACTGATCATTGGTGAACAGCGTACGGTATTCTGGTATACAATGCAATGGTGTTTTTTGTAGTCAAGCGTCTTGATAAAGCTTGTTATGCGCTTGACATCATTTGTGAATGATTCTACATGATAGGCATTCTCTACAGGGTAAGCGACTGTGAAGGTTAGCTTGCTAACATCGATTCCAATAAATTTCATAGCTTATTAATTCTAGGTTCATATTATCATCCTTTGAACTATCGTCGTTAATTCGGATTCTTTGATCCATCAAACTATCCAGTTTTTCGATGAGATAAAAGCGTGGGACGAAATGTCCTAAACGGTATTGTAATACCAACGAGTCAGCGGCCTTAATCACGCCTTATCTAAATTTAATAAATCATGGTAACAGTATGCTTAAGAGCAAACATACGACGAGTCAATGGAGCGAGTCAATAGAGAAAGCGGAAGTTGGACAGAGTCTCTCTTTTATAGTAATGCCTTGCAATTGCGCTTTCAAGTATCCCCCAGGGATACATCTGTTCTATTAAAGTTGCTTGAAGAATCATTTTGGGCAGATTATAAGTGTACCGTCATTTTTGCAAAAAAAAATAATAGATCCATCATTTATCCAAAATGCTTATTATATAGTTCCTCAAAATGTTTTTTCACAAATCTATAACTCGTAAGCTAGCATAACAATCCTTTTTTGGAAGTAGGATGAGTCAGGGTAAGGATCCAAGATCAGAACTTGGAAATATAGGTTGGTTCTTTAAAAAATTATCACAGAAGTCAAATACTAATGTGTCGCCATACTTTTCCAAAATAATGTACAAGAAGACGTGATTGGCGGCTAACCGCTATATCCTTCGGGTAGCAAATATGGGGGCAGAGTAGCTATAGTAATTGTATTTATGGTTATACAGTTAATTACCGGTGCTTCTCGCGATCAAGTTTTTATGTTCTCTTATTCGTATATAGTAAATTACTTATGATTAGTGCAATAACTGAAAAACACAAATCAAGGCGAATACTGATAACTGCTTTATAAAAACACGTCATTCAGAAGTGACGATAAGATTACTTAAATTTTTAAAGTAATTTCTTTAAGAAGATGTAGGACTAGTTGAATTTTTACCTAGACATATTGTTAGACAAGATTCTTTTTTTTGTTGGTTGGCCAGGGATAAATTTAATCATCAAAGGTCTTTAAAAAATATAGGTTTCAACCAAAGTGGAAACCTATATCTTAATCTGCATAAGTAAAGAAAAAAAGGAATATTTACTCACGCCAGCTTACGGAACTTAGCTATGTCTTCCATTTGGTTAAGTGCCCTGATAATTTCCTTGCCTATGGCACGCGCTAGATTTACCGGCACCGCATTCCCAATTTGCTTATACTGCGCTGATATAGGGCCTTGAAAGCTCCAATCGTCAGGGAACGTTTGTATTCGCGCATATTCGCGTACGGTAAATGGCCGAGTTTCATCAGGGTGGCAACGCTCTGTTTGCTTTTGTGCAGGACTACATGTCAGTGTTAGGCAAGGTTCATCCCAACTGATTCGTCTTGCCATACCCGTCTTTCCGCCGCCCAGAAAAAAGCTCTTTTGCATATATTCTCGTTGCAGGTCAATTGGCAAATCGCGCCAATACCCGCCAGGTGGGATCAGGTTCAAAAACATTTTCTTTTTCTCAGGATACTGTGTGCCTGCAGAGACCGGTGCATCACAGTCAAACAATTCGCCCTTCTTTAGGGCATCTCGCAAGGTGAAAATTGTTTTCGAAGGTGTAGGATATTTAAAGGTAATGTCTAGATCCTTGCGTATTCCCACCAAGATCAGACGTTCCCGTTTCTGCGGTACCTCATAATATATGGCTTTCAACACCTTTGGATCCAGTACCCTGTAGCCTATTTCATCCAAAACAGATATCATCCCTTGCAAGGTCTTTCCGCCATCATGGTTTAGCAGACCGCGTACATTCTCACCGATACATATGGCAGGCTGTGTTTCCTGCACCGCACGTGCAAATTCGTAAAATAAGGTTCCCCGTGCGTCTTGAAGACCCAATTTTTTTCCGGCATAGCTAAAGGCTTGACAAGGGAAGCCTCCTGTTACTACGTCTACTTCACCTTTGTATTTCTCAAAGGAAATGTCTTTTATATCATCTTCTATAACTTCCCAATGTGGCCTATTCTTACGCAAGGTCTCCGCTGCCCAATGGTCAATTTCATTGAGTGCGACACATTTTAATCCTGCGTTCTCCATACCGATGGCTAATCCTCCAGCTCCTGCGAACAGCTCCAATACACTGTATGGCCGGTCAGGTGTAACCTCATTCAAACTTAATTCCTTGTTATTTGTCGTCATCTGTACGTTTTCAAATAGCGCTAACTGTTCTTTTTTGTAGACCCTGTAATTGCTAATCGGTTCACGCATGGCCTGTAACTTTCCGTCCCTATCCCAGCGGCGTAGCGTTTCTGTACTTTTACCTATCTTTTCAGCAAACTCTGCAATACTTAAATATGCTTTCATTACTAAGGTTTTGTTGGTTAAAGCTTTCTGAGTACAAAGTATAACCATATGGGTTAACCTTATACATGGTTACAAATATATAATAAATAGTGATGCTAATAAAATTAGTTTCTACATTTTTCATAAGTTACTCGTCTAAAGATGCTCTTATTTCTATCGCAAGCATACGAACAGCGTCTTCCAGTCGGGCGGTTCCGTTTGCTTCATTGGCAATTTCGCCAAAACAGGCTATCAGATCAAAATAGAAATCCTCATCACCCGTAAGTCGGTGCCAAAATTCTTTACCGACAATTACTGGATAACGTTCGTCAGCACGCTTGTAATGACTACTTAGCTCCTCACTAGTTCCATATATAATCCCCACAATCATATCTGTTTCCCTTATATCCAGATTGTTAGTTCTCGCCAATCTTCTAGTCGAATCAAAATGGTTGAAGAGCGTCTCTACATCGTGGTAATTTATAGTGTTCGGGCCAGCTTTAAGTTGACAATATTTTTTTCTACCATCTATACCGTCGATAAATTCTATATCTATTCCAGGAACTGCGGAACCAAACCCCCGAAATAGGCTACTTATCATAGCTTGGATGTTCATCCCAAAACTTGTGTTTATTGATGAACCGAGAAGACGTGGGTAAACAAGCGCTCTTGCTATACTTTCAGGACTGTCATCGCCATTCATGAAATTAGCTAAATATTTATACAGAAATGGGTTGATATTGTATGACTTTAATTGCGATGCTTTCTTTATTGCAATTGTAGTGTGATTACCCACAATTCGGTCTCTAAAAAAGTCTCTAGCTCTGTTTAATATGGCTAATCTTTCTTTTGCTGTCATAATGATATTTGTTGCAGCTGCAAGTTTAGTGTAAATATGCAGATGTTGCAATTCCAGCTATAGTATTACGCCGTTCGTTTTTTAAAGTAGGAGAATAACAATATTAAATAATATAATTATTCTCCACTTGTCTTGTCAATCTTTGTAGACCTATTTGGAAATGATTTCCAGTATCCCAATTTGCAATATTCACACTTATTTCATGTTGTAGGTGTACATAAAAATCAGGAAATCCTGTTATGTGATGCCAAAAATCATTACCTACTAAAATTTGTATTTCTCTATTTAAATGTTGGTATGTAGGGTTTAAATCGGCTTCCGTGCCATAAAGGATTGCAACTGCACGGGTTTCTACTCCTTGGATATCATTTAATTTATCTAAAATATTCCCTTCGTCTCCAGAGTTTACAGTTTTTGGCCCAGATTTCAAAATACAGCCTGTTCGCTCACTAGTTAATTTGTCTGTAAACAAAATAATGTTAGATTTATTATTAATAGATTCTGCTAGGGCGCAATTAACCAACGCTTTCCGTATATGAGCGCCAAACGCTGTATTGATTGAAGTGGACAATACTCGAGCATAGTATAGAGCTTTGGCAGCACCCAAAGCATTATTATCATTTTCGATTATTTTAGATTGATAAGGTAAAAGAAACGGATTCGCTGAATATGATTCGAAATCTGCATGTTCGGTCTGTAATTTACGAAAATGTGGTTGAAAGATGTTTCTCCTAAAATACTCGACCATTGCAATTAACAATTCTTGCTCATTCATAGATTTGGTTTTTAAATGATTTATTGACTTTTTTAATACTTGATTATGATATACGGAATGTCTTTACCTTAGGACAGATTACAATCAGTTTTTTTTCTATTTGCAAAAGGTTTTGAATTTCTTAAGCTACTTCATAGTTTTAGTTTCATAAATATAATGATTATTACATTTTCTTTAGTGAATTTTTAAATCAAATGTTTCGACATTACAGCTCTGGCTAATAGCCATATTCTTTTACTTTGGATTCCAAAGACTAGTTCACAAACGTCTATTAATCGTTTTCTAGTCAAAAGGTTTCTACTCTATTAATTGCTGAGGCACCAAAATATTTTAATTAATAAAATTCAGATTTATATTTCAGATTCTTTTGTTTGAACATATTATTCCTACATTTAGAATCAGATAGGAAACCTTATTGTTACCATACTTTTTACTCTGCTGTTTTAGTAGTAGTTAGCATATCATTTCATGAAAGGAAAGCTCATTTATTCTTTTTACATAAGAGGTTTGCTATCTATTCAATTTTTATCAAAGCGGCAGTTTAACTCAATTTATGAATAGTGAATTAAAAAGCCGAATAGAGCAGGCCTATTACGACGAGCGTTGCATTGCCATAATTCAGTCTGATGAGTTTTATTTTCAGAAAGCCAAAGATGCATTAGATACCTTTATGGCCTTTGGCTTAAGCCGAGAGCAAAGCACGTATCTGCTAGAAAACCGAAAAAAATATGATAAACTTAAAAGTAAGTTTGAGCAAGATCCCGAGTATATCGAATTCGGGACAATCGTCTTTACCTTAATTAGTTATTGTGATGCAAATGCTTACAGGAAACAAGAACTAAATTACTACGCTGACAAACGGGTTTTGGCACTAGCTTTTGTGAGGATGAACAACTGGATAGAGCAGCTATTGGGATTAAAATTCGGCATACAATTACGAGAAGGGTCTATAAACAATGCAGTGAAATATCTTCAAGATCCGTTGGCAAACTTCACGATGTTAAGTGAGAACCACCGGAACCTATTGTCTGAAAATTTACTTAAAAGAGCCTATAATAAAACTGATATTACCGAAAGCTTCATCAATTTTTTTGCTGAACTTGAATTGCCAGTTAACAATTCACAAAACTATACGCACCTGCTTAGCCGTATATGCTACCTGCTTCCGGACGAATGGAAAGACAGTCTGATTGGTTTGTTGGGTGCTGATGGCACCGGTTGGCAAGTAAACGTTGCCCGACCTGATAACGAACAAAATTATGTCACCTTATGGAACCATCGCCGAGCTAATGGTACCGATAAAACCTATAAGCTTTTGCGAGCATGCATTGAGGAACACGGCAGTTTTAAAATCTTTTACGCTTCAGAGAATAAGGTGCGTTATGTGGCAGAGATTGTAGATTTTGTCAGTAACCAAGCTGAACTAGACAGAGCCGAATGGCTCCAAAAATACGGTGATATCCATTGGTACCGAAGTCAGTTTAATGAATACCAAGATGACAATAAGAAAGCTAGCGTTATCTATCTGGCACAGAAATTTTATGCGGTTGAGCCAATCCCAACTAGCAATTTTAAGTTCCAGACAAATTACGGCTATCCGAGTGTAGGTAGCCAAGCCCCGGTAGCCACTTATATGACCAATCAAGACTTTAAAAATAGACAACATTTGAGCGACACTATAACACTACTTAAATACAAAAAGCAGATTATTCTCCAAGGCCCTCCGGGAACGGGAAAAACGCGCGAGGCAGAGCGAATCGCGGTTGAGCTGTTGGCGTTAAACGGCCAACAGATTTTGCAAAAGCCGCTGCATATAGACAAGCAACTTTTGCTAAACAAGATTAAAAAAGGTACGGCCTTCAAAAGTGTTTCCAATTACAGCAACTATGAGGTGACTAAGGTCAACGACAGCAGTTTTACCGTGAAAACCCACAAAACCGGAAAGGAATACTCAGCAACATTCGCGAATATTATTTCCTACTATGAAAACCAGCGTTATGCTAAGGTTAATGCCATAAAATGGGGAAATGATTCCTATGAAGCAGCCTTGGCAAAGTACGTACACAATGAACTCGAATATGCAAACATGGTGGAGACTCGTGAAAACACAAAACGTCTTAAAATTTTGCAGTTCCACCCCAGTTATTCCTATGAAGATTTCGTCCGCGGCATTACCACCGAAACGATCGACAACAACCTTGCATACCGCGCTACAGACCGGACATTGGTGGAGATGGCTAATTACGCTACGCTAGACCCCTCACGTAATTATGTTTTAATTCTTGATGAAATAAACCGTGCCAACCTCTCTTCCGTATTGGGCGAGCTTATCTATGCGCTGGAATACCGCGGAAAAGAGGTCGATTCCATGTATGAATTAGCTGGTTCAACCAAGATATCCTTACCGGAAAACCTCTATATCATCGGTACCATGAATACGGCCGATCGCAGTGTGGGTCATATCGACTATGCCATCAGGCGCCGGTTTGCCTTTGTAGACGTTCCACCGCAGAAGCTACTGGAAGATGCCGAGATCTGGTTCAACGAGCCTGCCTACACCGCCGTTCAGCAGCTTTTTCAGGATAAAAACGTTAGACCAGAGTATAATGCCAAAGATGTGCAGTTGGGGCATAGCTACTTTATAGTGCCGAAGGAAAAGGCTTCCGATGCCGCAACCCGCGACATGCTGTTCCGCATGAAACTTGATTTCGAGGTTAAACCTATCCTTCTCGAATATGTGCGCGATGGCGTGCTGATAGGTCAGGTAGGTAACGTGGATGTCGACTCATTTATCAATAACCTGTAGCTATGGGTTTTATCCTTAGCGAACACAAACAGGGACAAATTCGGCTCGACGAGGGCATTGGAAATGATTATTTTGACCCGGAAAAAAGAGAGTTGACCTTGGCGGTAGATAGCTTTACGGCCTACAGCGGCTTGCGCCATAAAGAATTCCGTAGAGGCCATTACTGTTACGAGGTTCAGCACGGGCAGGATGGTAGGCACATCACCGTTAGCCCAGGCTATTTCATTGGGGTGGATTGGCTGTTGCAGGGAAAACGTTATATACAGGTCGAACCCAAGATTAACAGCAAGATGGCTACCTATTTTTCGGTGCAGCTGGCCATGGATGAAGGTAGTGCAGAAGCTGCCCAGATAGAAAACCGTGCTGAGCGTGAAGTAAGCACTGGTAAGATGCACCATGTAGAGATCAATTACCTCAAAATGCTACTGGATGCGATGTCTGATAGTACCGTGGCCAAAGAATGCCTGCACTTGGTCCAGATTGATTGGGAAGCACCGCGCATTTCAATTTCGCAAGATCAAGATCAGCTAACGCCCTTTATGGTCGTGCAGTTTTTGCAGATCCTCAAGCAGATTGTACAAAAAGGACTCAAGAAATCGTATTACAAGGTCGAAGAAAATCTAAACAACCGCGTGAAGGGAAAGATCTTGGTCGGTAAGCAGATCAGGCAAAATGTCCTTAAAAATCGCTTAATCAAAACCTATTGCTCCTATCAGGTTTTTGGAGAAGATACTGC